>DATAMU010000528.1:0-2285 GCA_036266605.1 Candidatus Acidiferrum sp.
CCACGCCTGCTGCACCGGATGCAGGGTTTTTACGGCTTCGTCGCCGCTGAGATGTTTCTGCTCGGCCCAAATCGCCTGCAGGCCCTCGATCGTCGTCAGCCTTTTTCCGACGACATACGAGAGCGGCGTAACACACGCCCGAATTTCCTCGCCATCGAGCAGCACCGCGCACGATCCGCACTGGGCCATCCCACATCCCAGCCGCGGCCCCGTCAGCTTCAGTTCATTGCGCAGCACATACAGAATAGGCGTGTCCGGCGGAGCCGAAACCACCCGCTCCGCCCCGTTCACATTCAAGGTGATTTCAGCCGGCATGCTCCACCTGCGTCTCGTGGCGGCGCTTCCACGCCGTGAACACCAAGTACCAAGCCGGAACGCTCAACGCCCACGCCAGCAGCGCATTTTGCGGGATGCGCGCCTGCAGCCACGAACTACTCCACGTAGGAACGATCAGCAACGTCAGCGCGAGAGCAATAAAAAGCGCGTACGAAAATTTGATTCGAGAAATTCGGAAGCCCTGGCGAACTCCCCAAACGCCCGGCAACAAAAACAACAGCAAGCAGTATCTCGACATCGCGCCGGTTCCGAATCGCGAAAGACAGAGCAAGCAGGGCGCGTAACACAAGACTGTACTAATCCAGAGCGTCCGCTTCGAAACCGATCCGACGACGAACCCGCCCGTCCACGACCACCCAATCAACAACAGCGCCTGCCACAGCAATACCACCATAGCGGAAGGTTTGTTCATCGAAGCCTGCGCGAGCATCTCAGGGCAAAACAGCCGCATGTAGCTCAACGCCACCGACAGCGAAAGCCCCATCAAACAAAAACTGCTCGGCAGCGCCACGCCAAATCCGGCCAGCCACGGTCGCCAGCTTTTCCAAAGCTCCATGTGACGCCGAACAAGCAGCCCGGCAATTCCGCGCAGTCCGTCCCACGCGCTCTCGTTCGCTTCCATCATGTCGCCCAGCACCGGCTCGCGCACTTCCGGCGGCAACACGCGCGCGACATACTCCACCAACGCCCAATGACTCGTCATGTGGCGTTCCCCGTTCGTTTTGCCCACGCGACGCCGCGGCTGACCGAGGTCACCGCATCATAAAAATCGCTCGCCGCCTGCACACCCTTCGGCGTCACGCGCACCATGCGCTTCGCCCGGCCGCCGCGTTGCGCGGTCGCTTCGCCCATCCAGGTTTTGAGCAGGCCCTTCGTTTCGAGCCGTTCGATTGTGGTGTACAGCGCACCGATGGAGCATTTCCGCCCGGCTAGTTTCTCGATCGACTCGCGAATCGCCGCTCCGTAAGCGTCGTCGCCAAGCCCCGCCGCCGCGGTAATCAGAAGATATTCGAATTCACCAAGCATAATAAATACATTGTGATACTAATTGTGAGTCTGCGTCAAGAAATTGTGACGAGACCAGCATTTGATCCGTCAGGCCCATGTTTACACGTCCGCACGACTGCTGGGCTCTCGGTAACTCACTGAAACAGAGCCCGTTGAACCCAAGCAAATTGATTTCCGATTTCCTTCCGATTTTATTCAGGATTTTCAGGCGCTGATTCGTTTAGGTTCCCGCTCTTCGCGCTGCCAGCCAGGGGCTCCCAAACGACCCAAACGGCAATAGCGCCGGAGGCTGTCCAAGAGGAGGGATCGTGGGTTTAGGAGGCCGTCGTTGGTGGGTCGGTGGAGTTGTTTCTGCAGTTTTTTACCTCTTCGTGGTAGGCGTTGCTGGCATCCTTTGCGGTTGTTCGATAAGTGGATCGGGACGAGTCACCGTCCCGGACGACGCTAAGAAGCCCGGCCTGGTTTTCCCGCCACGCTCAACGAGGCACGTGGGGTCTGAAGCTTCACCCATGCGTTCTTCGACGGGTGAAGGCAGCGCTTCCTCCCGCGCGGTGCTAGCTCCATTTTTCGGGAACTTGTCGGTCGCGCAGGCTATCGTGGGGAATGGCGCACTTCTGCAGCGACAGGCTGACTGCTCGATTACATTCACCGACCTAAATTACACGACCACAAGTACTACTTCGACCTACACGATCAACTCTCAGACACCGCATTTCGAGCGATACCTTCGTGCGAATGCGTTTCTGAAGACGACGCCCGGCAATTTTTCATCTGGTTGCAAAGACTCGCTCGTCGGTCAGACATCGAGCCCACTTCTCGATCTCGGAACGAATGCGGCAGGGCAGCGCATTGGCGCTGAAATCGACAACGCTGGCGTCCACACTCTGGTGTTGAATACCAACGGCACACTGACCGGACCTACCCTTCAGGCAACCGACGTG
>DATAMU010000529.1:0-9941 GCA_036266605.1 Candidatus Acidiferrum sp.
GGTCGTGAGCATCGGGAAAAACTTCGGAACGATGTCGGCAGCGATGAGGACAGCTTTGTACCCGGCGACGGTCGCCATTGAGGAGAGCGCATCCATGCTTTGGGCGCGCGTCGTGCGAGGAATCAGTTCGACGGAGAAGGAAGTCACGCCGCGGTCGGCGAGATTTTTCAAGACGTCGACGGAATTCATCGGACGGAAGAAGCCGATGACGATTTGATCGCGGCGGAATTGAGCGAGATCGTCGGCGCCGGTTTTGTCGTTCGCGCCAGGACTCAACACCTGGACGATGATATTGGCGGTGCGAAAAATTTCGGCGCGGTCGGAGATTACTTTTGCGCCTTTGGCGGCGTAATCGGCGTCGGGATATCCGGCTTCGACTCCGGCACCCGTTTCGACGATAACTTCGAGACCAATTTTGGAGAGGTTCGCGAGGGCGGCTGGGACAAGTGCGACGCGACGTTCCCCGGGGAAAGATTCACGGGGTACACCAACGATCATCGAAGGGCCTCCCAAGGAACCGTGTGGCAGGGCCGAACCGCGCGGCATTGTACACCGAGAGGAGCGGTTGTGGATGGGGTCATGTTTTGTGGGACGCGGGGATGCGCGACGGCGTTGCGCATAGTTGCGTGGCGGACAACTGACAAACCGAATCGAGGTGATGCTGAGCGTCCGGGCAAGCCGGGGCGCAGCGTGCTGCGCCCCTACATCAGAGATCAGCTATTCAGCGGCTTCTTTGCCGGGGATGAAGTAGACCTCTTCGAAGAGGGAGCCTTTTTGCCAGCCGGCGCGGGCGAGGATGCCCATTCCGTTTTCGCACATGCTGGGATGGCCGCAGAGATAGCCGGTGGTGTCGGCTGGCTTGAGGTTCCATTCGTCGGCGTATTTGCGGACGAGATCGTCAACGCGGCCGGTTTCGCCGTGCCAGTTGGCGTCTTCCCACGGACGGCTGATGGTGGCGACGTATTTGAACCAGGGGACTTCGGCGGCGATGCGTTCGAGTTCTTCGCGATAGCCGAATTCCCACGAGCGGCTTCCGCCCTGGAGACAGTAGAGCTTGTGATCGCCGGGCATGGCGCCGTCGCGTTTCTTCCAATCTTGATAAAGAGTGCGGACATAGCTGACGAAGGGTGCGATGCCGGTTACGGTGGCGAGGAGAAGGTGGTTCGTGCGGCCACTGCGGAGATCGAGAGTGAAACGGCCTTTGGCGATCTTGCGGCAATAGAGCTTGTCGCCTTTTTGGAGTTTGTAGAGAAGGGGCGTGAGTTCGCCTTGCGGAACGAGTTCGACAAAGAATTCGAGGAAGCCTTCTTCATAAGGTGAAGAGACGATCGAATAGGCGCGCTCGATGCGCTTTTCGCCGTTGTCCACGCCGAGCGTGGCGTATTGGCCTGCTTTGAAGGGAAACGGGCCGCCGGGATCGACTTTTACAAGCCACAAATCTTCGGATAGCTCTCTGCGCTCAAGAAAGTGAGCGGTGTAGTGATTGTCGGTGGGAAGAGCCATCGGTCCGTTTCCTCCAGGAATGAAGGAAGAATTGTACAACGGAGGAAGGAAGCGGTGGGATTTGGGTGTTGCGATGAGGGTATCGTGATCCGTGCCCTTACATCCGTGGAAGACACTGGCGTTGGGTGGCGGTTCGGTTGCGGCTGAGTGGATTGCTAAACGTAGATAGCGGCGGACTGAAGCCTGCGCCCACAAGCCGAATACAGAACGTTTACAGGGTTAGCGTTTCGAAGTGTGGTGCTTTGGCGCCCTCACGCTTCATCGTGACCAAGTTTTGCGCGACCCGGGCGACGAATTCATCGGGGTTTTCGCCGATCTGGTATTGCTTGCAGGATGCGGCGAACTGCAACGGGACTTCGTGGCCTTTCCAATGGAGCTCGAACGGGGTGAGGCGAGAAAGGACACGATTGAGCTGCTCGGTGGCGCACTCGGGCAGGATCATCATGAACTTGTCGGCATCCAGACGAACGGCGAGGTCGGAGCCGCGAATTACGGAACTCATCCGAGCGGCGAATTCGCGCAATGCTTGATCGCCGGCATCGCGGCCGAGGCGTTCGTTGATCAAGCCGAAATTTTTGAGATCGAGCATGACAAGCGCGAGAGGATGACCCATGCGCTGCGTGCGCGCGACTTCGGCGGCAAGGCGCTGCTCGGCGAAGCGTCGATTGTAGAGGCCGGTGAGAGGATCGAGCATCGAGAGATTGCGAAGGCTGTAGAACTGCGCCTGCTTGTCGGAAAGTTGCGCGCGTAACTGATTGATGAGAAATTCCTGGCGGATCGTATAGACGTTGAAAACAATAATGAGCGCGATCAGAGCGAAGATGGCTTCGGTAAGGCGAATCTTAAGGAAAGTCCCGGTGCCCTGATGAGCTGCCATCGCCGCCAGAGCGACGATCGCGCCAACGAGCAACACGCTGACGGAAATCGAATAGCGACTCAGCGAAGAGTCGCGTTTTTGGATCAGCAACAATTCGTGCTGGAGTTCGCTCTCGCCGGGGTCGAGCGAGGGAGGGACGAAATCTGTTGTAGCAGTGCGCATGTCGAAAGCGGGGCTTGGCCCCATTTCGTCAAATTAGAGGTACGAAAATAGGGGGTCAATGGAACTTTGGTTTAAGAGGCGAAATGGGAAACAGGGGCACGGATGGCGGGATTTCGGCGTAAACTGGCGCGCGTTATGGGACGCGAAATTCCGTGGGGATTGAGGGGATCATGAGGCGTTGGCGGACGACTGGTTTGGCCTGCGTGGTTGCAGTGGCGGGATTGGGTATTGGGGTGTCGGCTCTACGGTCACAATCGCCGAGTGCTCGTGTGGCGACGGCTACGGCTCCTACGGCTGCGCAGGATCCAGCGACCATCGATGCGATTTGGCAGAAGGCGAGTGCGAAGTACGACTCGGCGCGGCAGGCGGTGCTGGCAGATGTGGCGCGGGTGGATGGGGAAGGTCCGTACCGGGCGGATTGGGAGTCGCTGCAGAAATATGAAGTGCCCGAATGGTATGCGGACGCGAAGTTCGGGATTTTTATCCACTGGGGCGTGTATTCGGTGCCGGCGTTTGGGAGCGAGTGGTATCCGCGCGAGATGTATCGCCAGGGGACGGAAATATTCAAGCACCACGTCGCGACGTATGGGCCGCAGGACAAGTTCGGGTACAAGGATTTCATTCCGAAGTTTAAGGCGGAGAAGTTTGACCCGGCTGCGTGGGCGGCGCTGTTTAAGGAAGCGGGCGCGAAATATGTGGTGCCCGTGGCGGAGCATCACGATGGGTTTGCAATGTATGACAGCGGGCTGAGCGATTGGACAGCGGCGAAGATGGGGCCGCATCGCGATGTGATCGGAGATTTGGCGAAGGCGGTGCGGGCGGCGGGGCTGCATTTTGGGGCGTCGTCGCATCGGGTGGAGCACAACTTTTTTTTGGGAGTCGGTAGGCAGTTTTCGTCGGACGTGAACGATCCGGCAAACGCGGCGTTATATGGGCCGGCGCACAACTGGCTGGAGGCACGACAGGGAACGCCGGTGTCGAACGATTTCACGTATGTTTCGCAGGCGTGGACGGATGATTGGCTGGCGCGGTCGGCAGAGATTGTCGAGAAATATCATCCCGACATCGTCTATTTCGATTGGTGGATCGGGCAGCCGTCGGTGAGAGCGAACCTGACGAAGTTTGCGGCGTTTTATTACAACGCGTCGTTGAAGTATGGCAATCACGTCGGCGTGATCAATTACAAGGATTATGCGATTCAGGAGCACTCGGCGGTGCTGGATTTGGAGCGCGGGCAGCTGAGCGAGATTCGGCCGCTGCATTGGCAGACGGACACTTCGGTCAGCAACAAGTCGTGGGGGTACATCGAGAACGATACGTTTAAGTCGCCGGAGTTCGTGGTGCATCAGTTGGTGGACATCGTCAGCAAGAATGGGAATTTGTTGTTGAATATCGGGCCGCGGTCGGATGGGACGATACCGGACGAGGTGCAAAGTGTGTTGCGGCAGGTGGGCGCGTGGCTCGCGGTGAATGGCGAGGCGATTTACGGGACGCGGACCTGGACGAAGTTTGGCGAAGGACCGACGAAGGTCGCGAGCGGGTCGTTTCATGATACGGAAACAGTGGGTTATACGGCGGAAGATTTTCGCTTTACGACGAAGGGCGCGAATTTGTACGCGATTGAGTTGGGGTGGCCGACGGGCGGTGAAGCTGTGATTCGGTCGTTGGGGACCGCAGTTGGGGCGAAGATAGAATCGGTGACGCTGCTCGGTTCGAGCGAGAAGATTTCGTTCGAGCAGAGCGCGGATGGGCTCCATCTTCGCGTGCCGGCGCAAGCGCCGGGAAAATTTGCGTCGGCGTTTCGCATTGCGTTTGAAGGCGGGAAGCCGCCGGCTGCGACGAAGTAGCCGCGATTCGAACTGGCTAGTCGGCGAGTCGACGCGTCAAATTATTCTGTGTGAAAGACTTCTTCCATGCGCGCCCACCATTCGCCTTCGGCGCGAGTTTCGATCGGCTGCTGAATCGGCATCATGATCTTCCACCACTCCTGCGTTTTGGGGTCGGCGGCCATTTTTTTCATGTCGGCGTCGTAGTCGGCGCCGTGATATTCGAAATAGGCGAAGAGGAAATCGTCTTTTAGAAATATCGAATAATTTTTGATGTTGCACGCGCGGATGGTGGCGAGGACTTCGGGCCAGACTTTGGCATGATATTCCTTGTACATCGGGATCGAATCTTCTTTGACCTTTATCAACATGCCGTAGCGTTTCATGGGTGTCCTCTTCTTGCGGGCTTCAATGCGCGTTGGTTGCCCTTCGGTTTAACCATTTATCTTGAACGGCGTCAATTCAGCTGATGTATGCTCTCGACCTCGCGTTGAGATTTGCGGTGCGCTGTTGACGCTGTTTTGTGACGCGTGAGGTCAGGGGAAGCGTTTCGTGGATTTACAGCTTGGCGGGAAAGTTGTGGTGATCACCGGCGGCGCGAAGGGGATTGGCGCGGCCATCGCGCGGACTTGTGCGCAGGAACACGCGGTGCCGGTTGTTCTCGATCGCGACAAGGACGCGGGTGAGCAGCTTTCAGGTGAACTGCGCGTGGGCGGCGGCGCGCGTGGGGCTGAATTTTTGGAGATCGATCTGTGTTCGGCGGAGAGTTGCCGCGATGCGATCGATCGCGTGGCGAAAAAGCACGGGCGAATCGATGCGCTGGTGAACAACGCGGGCATCAATGATGGGGTTGGCCTAGAGCGCGGGACGCCGGAGCAATTTGTCGGCTCGCTTGAGCGAAACTTGCTGCATTACTACAACATGGCGCATTTTGTGCTGCCGTATTTGAAGGATGCGCGGGGAGCGATTATCAATATTGGTTCGAAGACGGCGGTGACGGGGCAGGGCGGCACGTCGGGATATGTTGCGGCAAAGGGCGCGATTCTGGCGCTGACTCGCGAGTGGGCGGCGGAACTTTTGCCATTTCACATTCGCGTGAATGCGGTGATTCCAGCCGAAGTGATGACGCCGCTTTATCGGCAGTGGCTGAGCACGTTTCCGAATCCGGAAGAGAAGCGGCAGAAGATTGTGTCGAAGATTCCGCTGGGGCAGCGGATGACCGAGGCGAACGAGATTGCTTCGACGGTGGTGTTCTTGCTGTCGGCGCAGGCTTCGCATGTGACCGGGCAACATTTATATGTGGATGGCGGGTATGTGCATCTGGATCGGGCGTTGACATAGCCATGGCGATGACCTCAGTAAGCAGCGGAGCTAAATCGTCGTCGAATTCGTCGCCCCTTACGGAGCGGCGATTCCTCGTTCCTTTTGCGTTGATCACGAGTCTGTTCTTTTTGTGGGCGCTGGGCGTCAACCTCAACGACATTCTGATTCCGCATTTGAAGAAAGCGTTTCGACTGACGGACTTGCAGTCGTCGCTGATTCAGTCGGCGTTCTTTGGCGGATATTTTTTATCGGCGCTGCCCGCGGGTTGGTTGCTCGAGAAGATTGGATACAAGCGAGGGATTCTTGCCGGTCTGCTGACGTGCGCGACGGGGGCGTTTTTGTTTATCCCGGCGGCGTCGATACGGGTATACGGATTCTTTTTGTTCGCGTTGTTTGTGATGGCGTGCGGGCAGGGCGTTCTGGAGGTGGCGGCGAATCCCTACGTCACGATTCTTGGGCCCCCGGGATCGTCGGAGCGGCGGCTGAATTTTGCGCAGTCGTTCAATGCGGTGGGCGCGCTGGTGACGCCGATCATCGGGAAGGCGTTCATCTTGTCGGGGATCGAGTACACGGCGGCGCAGCTTGCGGTGATGACGACAGACCAGATCGATGCGTACTCAGCGCTGGAGGCGAGCCGGGTCAAAGGACCGTATCTGGGCATTACGGCGATCTTTTTGCTGGTGGCGGCGCTGATTTATTTTGCGAAGCTGCCGGAGATCAAGGAAGCGGGCGAGAGTTTGCCCGCGGATGCGGACGTGATTGGGGAGGAAAAGGCTCCTCCAGTTGGCAGTATCTGGCGTGAGAAACATTTGATGAGCGGAGTGCTGGCGCAGTTTTTTTATGTCGGTGCGCAGGTGGGCGTGACGAGTTTCGTGATTCGGTTTGCGCAATATGCGCTGCCGGGAACTCCGGAGAAAATTGCGTCCGACTATCTCAAGTGGCATTTAGCGGGATTCATGATTGGACGATTCGCTGGGTCGTGGGTGATGAAGAGTATTGCGCCCAACAAGTTGCTGGCGATATTTGCGGCGTGCTCGTTTGTTTGCGGCGGGATGGCGATTGCGATGACGGGTGAGGCTCCCGTGTGGGCGGTGGTGCTGATCGGGTTCTTCCACTCGATCATGTTCCCGACGATTTTTGCGCTGAGCTTGAAAAATTTGGGGGCGCACACCAAGCGCGGGTCGTCGTTGTTGGTGATGGCGATCATCGGCGGCGCGGTGTTTCCGGCCTTGATGGGATACATCTCGGATCGGACTTCGATTCAGACGGCGTTCGTTGTGCCGCTGGTTTGCTACGCATACGTATTGTATTTTGCCGTGCGGGGATTCAAGCCGCCGCGCGTTGAGGCCGGCTCGCGGGCCTGAGGAGACTATGAAAATCAGTCGAATGGCGTTGGTTGTGTTTGCGATTGTCGCGGCGGGTGTTTTGAGCGGTGTCGCGGACCGGCCGCTGGCCGCGCAGACGTACCAGCCGTCGGAGTCGAATCTCAAAGCGCGCGAATGGTTCCAGAATGCGAAGTTTGGGATGTTCATTCACTGGGGCGTGTACAGCGTACCGGCGGACGGCGAGTGGTACATGGAGCAGCATCATGTGCCTGTTGTGGAATACGAAAAGTTCGCGCCGCAGTTTAATCCGACGCAGTTCAACGCGGCGGAGATCGTGGCGCTGGCGAAATCGGCGGGGATGAAGTACATCACGATTACAAGCAAGCATCACGACGGATTCGCGATGTTCGCGACGAAGCAGAACAAATGGAACATCGTCGATGCGACGCCTTACGCGAAAGATCCGCTCAAGCAACTTGCGGAAGAGTGCCGCAAACAGGGCATCAAGCTGTTTTTCTATCACTCGCAACTCGATTGGCATAATCCGGATTATTTCCCGCTGGGAAAGACAGGCCACACGGCTGGTCGCCCGGAAGGCGGCGACTTCAATCGCTATCTGGAATTTATGGATGCTCAGCTTACGGAGCTGCTGACGAATTACGGCGATGTTGCCGGAATCTGGTTCGACGGGATGTGGGACAAGCCGGATGCGGATTGGCAATTACAGCGAACCTACTCGCTGATTCACAAGCTCCAGCCTGCTGCACTGGTCGGGAGCAACCATCATCACGCGCCGTTCGATGGTGAAGATTTTCAAATGTTCGAAAAGGATCTGCCCGGCGCGAACACCGCTGGATTCAATCAAACGGGGATTAGCAAGTTGCCACTCGAAACCTGCGAGACAATCAACGGCGCCTGGGGCTACAACAAGAGCGACAAAAATTTCAAAAGCGTGAACGATCTGATTCACTACCTCGTCCGCGCCGCCGGTTCGAACGCGAATTTCCTCCTGAATATCGGGCCGATGCCGACCGGCCAGGTTCAGCCCGAATTTATCGAGCGATTGCACGCCATCGGCGAGTGGACGGCCAAGAACGGCGACACAATCTACGGAACTCGTGGCGGCCCGATTCCGCCGCGAAGTTGGGGCGTATCGACGCGGAAAGATGGAAAGACTTACGTCCACATCCTGGATCTGAAGGACGACTATCTTGCGCTCCCTGCTGTCCCGGGTGTGAAACAAGCTCACCTCTATCGCTCGAATGCGCCGATTGAGATGAAAACGCTCGATGGCGGCATGCTGCTCCGCATCCCGTCGGGCGTTCGCGATCCGATCGACACCATCGTCGTGCTCGAATAGTCGCGGCGACCTGTCCGATCGGCCAGCATCAGGCAATAACACCAAACGCTCGTTAACCACCGAGGCTTCATACAGCAAACGCTGTAGGAGTCCCCTCCTTTGTTTGTGGTATCCAGTGAAGACGGGTCTAGGACCAGCGTAGGCTTCGCCGCGTCGGATACGGCGTCCTCCACAATGGTGCGAGCCACCGGATTTTCAGGTCGCGATGGTCGGAGTGTTTGTCGAGCGCGGGCAGCGCGCTCCATCGCCTGGAGAACAGCATGAAGCGAAGTAACCCGAGGTCGTCGAGTTCGAATACGAGCGCGACGATTCCCCCGCCACTTGTAGACACTACGTCCGAAAATAATGGAACCAATGGAAATGGCGGCAACGGCCACGTCTCGTCGCCGGAACTCGCTGCGATTCTCGCGAGCTTGCAGACCATGCGCGACGGCGATTTGTCCGTTCGCTTGCCGGGATCATGGACGGGACTCGCTGGAAAGATCGCCGACACTTTCAACGACATCGTTTCGACCAACCAACAGATTTCGCAAGAGTTGAAGCGTGCCGGCCAAGTGGTCGGCAAAGAGGGAAGAACACGCGAACGGATTCGCTTCCACCAGACAAAGGGCGCCTGGGGCGAGATGGAAGTCTCGGTCAACACTCTGATTGAGGACCTGCTGCGACCGACCACCGAAGTGACGCGCGCCATTGCGGGCGTCGCCCAAGGAAATTTGACGCAGACCGTTCGCTTGGACGTCGATGGGCGTCCTCTCGAAGGCGAATTTTTGCGGTCGGCCACCATCGTCAACACGATGATTCAGCAGTTGAGTATTTTTACGTCGGAAGTTACGCGCGTGGCGCGCGAAGTCGGCACGGACGGAAAGTTGGGTGGTCAGGCGCAAGTGCCGGGTGTCGCTGGAACGTGGAAGGATCTCACCGATTCGGTGAACTCGATGGCCAGCAACCTGACTGGCCAGGTCCGCAACATCGCCGAAGTCGCGACGGCGGTCGCGAGCGGCGACCTCTCGCGCAAGATCACGGTCGATGTCCGCGGCGAAATTTTGCAGCTCAAAGAAGCCATCAACACGATGGTGGATCAGTTGCGATCTTTCGCGTCGGAAGTGACGCGCGTGGCGCGCGAAGTCGGTACCGACGGAAAGCTTGGCGGCCAAGCGGTCGTGCCGGGCGTCGCGGGCACATGGAAAGACTTGACCGACTCAGTGAACGCGATGGCCGGCAACCTGACGGCTCAGGTTCGAAACATTGCCGAAGTGACCACGGCAGTCGCTCGCGGCGACTTGTCTCGCAAAATCACGGTCGATGTGAAGGGCGAAATTCTGGCGCTGAAAGACACCATCAACACGATGGTGGACCAGCTCAACGCGTTCGCGGGCGAAGTCACTCGTGTGGCGCGCGAAGTCGGCACGGAAGGCAAACTCGGTGGTCAGGCGGAAGTGCCCGGCGTCGGCGGCACATGGAAGGACCTTACCGACAATGTGAACTTCATGGCCAGCAACCTCACTGGTCAGGTTCGAAACATCGCGGAAGTCGCGACGGCGATCGCGACTGGCGACTTATCTCG
This sequence comes from Candidatus Acidiferrum sp., assembly GCA_036266605.1. Taxonomy (GTDB): domain Bacteria; phylum Acidobacteriota; class Terriglobia; order Acidiferrales; family UBA7541; genus Acidiferrum. The sequence goes on from DATAMU010000529.1 coordinate 9,941, forward strand.
C
>DATAMU010000530.1:0-1988 GCA_036266605.1 Candidatus Acidiferrum sp.
CTTTTTCACGAGCTGTCGCACAGCGTGGTCGCGCGCTATTACAAAATTCGCGTCGATTCCATCACGCTGTTTGTGTTCGGCGGTGTCGCGCGCATCACGAAAGAAGCGCCAAGCGCGATGCAGGAGTTCAACATCGCGGTCGCTGGACCTCTCTCGAGCCTTTTCCTCTCGGGAGTGTTCTACCTGCTGACGCTGCGTTTTCCTTACGGCACGATGGTTGGCGCGCTCGCAACGTGGCTTTGGGAAATCAACCTCACGCTCGCGCTGTTCAATCTGCTGCCGGGCTTTCCGCTCGACGGCGGCAGAATTTTTCGAGCGATCGTCTGGGGCATCACGAAGAACTTCAACCGCGCCACAAAAATCGCGGGTGCGAGCGGTAAGTTGATCGCCTACGGCATGATTGTGTTCGGCGCGTGGGCGGCGTTCAGCACGAAGCAGTTTGGGCCGCTGTGGTACGCGTTCATCGGATGGTTTTTACTGAACGCCGCAAGAGAAAGCGTGGCGCAGGTCACGATTCGCGAAACGTTGGCGGGGCTACGCGCTGCCGACGTGATGAGCGAGGAAATTCCCACGATCGCTCGCGATATTTCGCTCGAAGAGTACAGTCACGAAGTGCTGCGCACCGGCCGGCGTTGCCATCTCGTGACGACCGGCGAGCGGCTCGTCGGGATGATGAATGTACACACGCTCAATACGGTACCGCGGGAAGAATGGCCGCATATGTCGGTACAGGCCGTGATGATTCCGCGCGACAAGATTCTTTGGGCGACGCCGCAAGAGCCGTTGCTCGGCCTGCTGGAACGGTTGTTGATCAACGACATCAACCAGATGCCGGTGGTGACGGCGACCGAACCTGCTTCCGCAGATGAGGCCGAGCCAAAGCCTGCGCCGTCAAACGCGGTAGCCAGTTCTGTCGCGGCAGAGCTTGGCATCCCGCCGGGCGAGCCTGATCCCACCGTCGCCGATCATTTCGTGCCGACGAGCAATGCGCAAATCATCGGAATGATCAGCCGCGATTCGATTTTGCGGGTGATGCGCACGCGCGCGGAAGTCGGCGCCACGGTTCCAGCCGAGTAATTATCGAATCGACGGCCTTTGGATGCCGCACCCTTTTGATTTTCAAAAGGGTGCGGGTTTAGATTCACCGCCATCCAGGCTTGGTCGTAACGAGAGACTCTGTCCGTAGTTCCAGTGCGCCGCATCGCGTCGCGTCGGCTTAGTCGTCTACCGCTTCTCAATTTTTCCCCAAATTCCTGTTTTAGGTCGAAGCGTGATCGAAGCCGCCGGAATGATTTCCCTTCCAGGCATCAAGGAAATTCGAAATTGCTGAGCGAGCGTCGCGAGAAGAAGCGTCGCCTCCATCACCGCGAAGTTGTTGCCGATGCACTGCCTCGGGCCTCCGCCAAACGGAAAATAAGCGAAGCGCGGTATGCGCTTGAGTAGGTCGCCTTCCCAACGCTCGGGCCGGAACTCAAGCGGCGCCTCGAACCATCGTGGATCACGGTGAACCACCCACTGTGCGAGAGACACGCCGCACCCTTTGGGAATTGGATAGCCGGCGATTTCGGCGTCTTCGATCGCGATGCGCGCCATGCCCCACGCCGGCGGATACAGCCGCATCGATTCGGTGACGACGTGACCGGTGTAGCGCAGATCCGGAAGGTCCTCGACCGTCGGCGCTCGACCGGCGAGGACGCGATCGAGTTCCTCGTGCAGTGTCGCTTCGACTTGCGGATTCTGCGCGAGGAGCATCCATGTCCAAGAGAGAGCGTTGGCCGTCGTCTCGTGGCCGGCGAGAAAAATTGTGATGGACTCGTCGCGAAGTTGACGGTTGGTCATGCGGGAGCCGTCGTCGTCGCGTGCGGCGAGCAGCATCGAAAGCAAATCACCATTGTCGGTGGCGGTGGCGCGGCGCTCGTCGATGAAGCGATAGATGATGCGATTCAGTTTGGCTGTGGCAAAAGTCGCGCGAATCTTTCGCGGCGTCG
>DATAMU010000531.1:0-4558 GCA_036266605.1 Candidatus Acidiferrum sp.
GAAATTAAGCCGGATTCGACTAGAAGTTTGTCGGGATATTTCGTTTTGAGTTGGCGGAGGAGGATCTCGCCGCCGCTGGGAGCGTAGCCGATGCCGAATTGTTCGATGACGGCTTTGTCCAGGCCGCGATCTTCGAGATAAGCGCGGGCGACCTTGCCCTCGGAAGTGTTCTCCAAGTTTTTCGTATAAAACGACTGAGCCACTTTGTGCATTTCAATCAACAATGCACGCTGCTGATTTTCGCGACGCTCCTCGGGCGAACGTTCACGCGGCGCGGGTACAGCGATGCCACATTTCTCTGCGACGATTCGAATCGCTTCAGGAAACGGACACTTCTCCATTTCCATCACAAACTTGAAGACGTCACCGCCAACCTGGCATCCGAAGCAGTGATAAATCTGGCGAACAGGGTGAACGTTAAACGAGGGTGACTTCTCGGAGTGAAACGGGCAAAGACCACGAAAGTTCTGTCCAGCTTTTTTTAGTTGGACGTATTCACCGATGACGCGAACGATGTCCGCCTGCTGCTTGACGCGATCCGCGAATGAACCGGCTTCAGCCATGGGAGGTAAGACGCTCTGGGGACAAAATCGGGAGAGAGTCTGCCAGTAATTTACTCCGGGAGAGTGCGGAATCCCAAATTCACATGCTGGAAGTGTCGGTCTCCCGTCATGACGTCAATGATCCCCAATTCGCGCATGACGACCATGCTCGTGATGTCCGTAAAGGAAATGTCTGGTTTGTCGGCGAGCTTGAGCCGAAATTCAAAAGCGGCCGCGAAGCGGTCAGGGCTGATGAATTCTATTCTTACCCTCGGTGACGCCAGTAGCGAACTACAGAAACCGGATGCCAACCTAAACGAACGTGTGGCGAAAAGCATCGTGAATAACTCATCCAAAACGAAATTCGAAGTGACGATAAGTCCGGGATTGCGGATCCGCTCATCGTAGAATTTCGTGGCGGCCTGATGACGCGGCTGACGGCGGTCAGCAAGAGTGACCCACCCCCACGTGTCGACAAACAGGTTCAAAGAGGCTTTTCACCGTACAACTTTTCATCGATTGAATCGGCGATGTTGTCGCCTTCCATGCTGCCGATGAAGTCAAGGAACGGGTCTCGTTGATTCGTTAGAATTGCGCGGAGACGATCCAGCGTCTGCGTGCGGAAAACCCCTTTTTCGACGGAGTCGCGGAATAGATCGATAAATTCGTCTTCGCTGATAACGAGATGGACGCGATTGTGGCGGCCGTCGCGATTCTTACAGAAACGAAGACCTTCCCAAGTGTCACCGTCGAGTGCAAAGAGGTTGCGTTCGATGCGTGCTTCGTCGTGCTCGTCCCATTTGTAAGAACCGACGGCACGCTGCTCCAAGGTGATCATCTTCGACATGAAAACGCCTCGGGGGCAATTCTACTAGATTCTAGTAGATTTTACTACCTTCTAGTAGGCAGCGTGAGAATGCGGACTTAGCGACTGTAGTTCCGACGGTTTCTAAGCCCTTAATTCAACGATAGTTATGGCTTTGCCGCCGCGGTCGTCGGCTTCGGGGGCGGTGCTGGCGACCAGCGGGTGAGACGAGAGGAACTGGGCCAGGCCTTTGCGCAGGGCACCGGTTCCGTGGCCGTGGATTATGCGGATGCGCGCGCGATTTGCCAAGGCGGCTTCGTCGAGGAATTTGTCTACGCGGCCGGTGGCTTCTTCGACGGTGGAACCGATGACGTTGATTTCGTCGCCGGCGGGATTTTCGGAAGGCTTGGACGTGACGGTTACGTTGAGGCGCGATGGCGAAGCGGAGATTGTTCCGGGCGGCTGACCTTCGACGCCAGTGATTTGATCGACGGCAACTTTCATGCGGAGAGGGCCGGCTTCGATTTCGGCGGTGTTGCCGTCGATGCGGCGCAGGACGACGGACTTGCTGAAGCCGCGGACGCGGATTTTTGCGCCGGGCTGGAGGCTAGCGGCGCTGGGAGCGGATGTTGCGGTGCCCGTGACGCCGAGATCGGATTGCGAGTCGGAAAGAGTTTGAACAACGGCGGCATTGAGGGCGTCACGGGCTTCGCCGCGAGCGTCTTGTAATTTGCGTCGCGAAGATTTTTCGAGATGGGCGCGGAGTTCGCGGTCCTTCACGGCCTCGACGACGGCGGCGACGTTTTCGTCGAAGCGCTTCTGCATCTCGGCGAACTGCGATTCGAGTTCCTTGATGCGGCGCTGCTGGCGCTCGACCCATTCGGTGCGGAGCTTTTTTCGCTCGTCCTCGAGTGCCTGACGCTCGGAATTCATCTGCTGCTGCGTGCGGTCGAGTTCGTCGCGGCTGCGGTGGAGATAGGCGATGAGATCGGCGGCTTCGCGCGATTCGGGAGTGAGAAGAGAGCGAGCGCGCTCGATCAGATCGGATGGAAGTCCGAGGCGTTGTGCGATAGCAATGCCGCTGGAGCCGCCAGGGACGCCGACCATCAGGCGATACGTAGGACGCAGATTTATGTCGTCGAACTCGACGGCAGCGTTCACTACTTCAGGCGTCGTGGAAGCGTACGTTTTCAAGCGATCGTGGTGCGTGGTGGCGAGCACGATGCATTTTTTCGCGCGGAATTCATCAAGGAGCGCAACTGCGAGCGCGGCGCCTTCTTCGGGCGCGGTGCCGGTGCCCATTTCGTCGACGAGCACGAGCGTTTGCGGCGTCGCTTCTTCGAGCATCGATTTGAGATTGAGCATGTGCGCGGAGAAGGTGGAGAGATCGGCGGCGATGGATTGTTCATCACCGATATCTACAAGGATGCGATCGAAAATCGGAAGAATGGCGCGCTGGGCGGCGACGGGAATCGCGGATTGAGCGGACAGCGCGGCGATGCCGGTGGTTTTGAGCGCGACAGTCTTGCCGCCGGTGTTTGGGCCGCTGATAACGAGGAGGCGTTCTTCGCCGCCGAGCTGGAGCGACATTGGGATGATGGCGCGATTTTCGCGGCGGAGTTTGTTTTCGAGGACGGGATGCCGGGCTGCACTGAGATTTAGTTCGTTCGATTCAGAGAATTCGGGAGTGGTGGCGTCAAAATCCTGTGCGAAACGAGCGCGGGCGAAGGCGCTGTCGAGTTCAGCGATGGTTTCGGCAGCCGAGATGAGCGGAGTGCGCATCGCTTGAAGACGCTGGGTGAGGCTTTGGAGGATACGAACGATTTCGGCAGCTTCTTCTTCGGCGAGTTGGACAAGCTGGTTGTTGGACTCGACCGTTTCGAGCGGCTCAAGAAAAACAGTTTGGCCGGTGGCGCTGGCTCCGTGCATCACACCGGGGACGGAGCGGCGCTGTTCGGCGCGAACGGGAATGACGAAGCGGTCGTTGCGGAGGGTGACGTAGTCTTCGCCAGCGGCGGCGTTGCGCGAGCGGAGAATTTGCTGGAGCGTTTTCTGGATCGAGGTGCGCGTTTCGCTGACGAGGGCGCGGATGCGGCGGAGCGTGGGTGAGGCGTCGTCGCTGATTTCGCCGTTGGGGAGAATCGCGCGGCGAATTGCCGTGAGCAGATCGCGGAAATCGCCGACGGATGCGGCGCGAGCGGCGAGAAGCGGAAATTTTGCGGCATCTTCTTTAAATTGCGGCTTGAGCCAGGCGGCGGTGTCGAGCAGCGATGCGGCGTCGAGAAATTCGCGCGGCTCGAGCGCGGCGCCGACGCCTTCGATGCGGTCAAGCCAGGATTGCGGATCGGCGAGGCCGCCGAATCCGAGCTCGCGGCCGGAGCGGAGCCATTCACGGGCTTCGCGGATGAGCGCAAATTGTGCGTCGAGAACCGCGCGATCGGCGATCGGTGCGAGAGCGTCGATGTGGCGATGGCCTGGCGCACAGGTGGTGCGCTGGCGCAGGAGTTCGCGCAGCTTGTCGAATTCGAGAACGTCTTGGGCGGAGCGAGACATCGGATTCTATTTTAGTTTGCCGGACAGATACGACGCCACTTCGGCGGCTGTGGAAGCTTGGTGAATCAAGCGGCGGCCGGCTTCGCCCCACGGAGCTTTGTGGGCGAGTTCGACTTCGCGGACGCGCTCGATGATCGGTTGCCAAAAATTACCGAGCACGGCGAACGGTTTCGGCTGGATCACGGATTTATTGAGCATTTCCCAGACGACGGAGAGTTCGACGAGCGTGCCCGTGCCACCTTTGCACGCCACGAAGCCGTCGGCGAGGCGAACGAGTTCGAAGAGGCGCTCTTGCCACGTGTGCATGCGGACTTCGACGTCGATCCATTCGTTCGCTTTTGATGCGGTGAAGAAATCGGCGGTAACGCCATAGGTTTTGCCGCCGCGTTCCTTGGCGCCGCGCGAGACAGCGGCCATGACGCCGCCATAGCCACCGCTGCAAACGGCGAATCCGGCGCCGGCGAGTGCGCGGCCTAGTTCGCGTACTGCTTCGTAATCTGGTTCGGATTCGCGCGGGCGAGAACTGCCGAAGACGGTGACGATTTTTTCCGTGATTTTGGGAGCTGCGGCCACGCCTTCACGGTATCACTTCGGCGGATGCGATGCTTCCGTGTCAGTGAGGCGGCGCCGATTTCGATCGGGGGTGCGGCGGCGCTGG
>DATAMU010000532.1:0-2868 GCA_036266605.1 Candidatus Acidiferrum sp.
CTCGATGGAAATGGTCGCGTTTTTTGCGGCGACCGCGTTGCTCCTCGCCAGCCTGGGGATCTACGGCACGATTTCTTATATCGTCGGTGAGCAAAAGCGCGAAATCGCCATTCGCCTCGCGATCGGCGCCGAACGGCGCGACATCCTCGCAATGGTCCTTCGCCGCGGACTCTCGATGGCCGCCGCAGGTGCAGCAATCGGTCTGGTCGGAGCACTCATCGTCTCGCACCTGATGTCGAGCCTGCTCTTCGGCGTGTCGCCCACCAGCGTCCCCATTTTCGCCGGCGTCACCGCCATCCTCACCCTCGTCGCGCTCGCCGCCAGCTACATCCCCGCTCTGCGCGCCACCAACCTCGACCCCATCACCACCCTCCGCTCTGAATAAATCTCAGGTGGGTTCCACATCCGGCGGCAACCGTGGCGCGGAAATGGGCACAACACTCTTTCTGTACTTTCGACCAGTTACCGCTGCTGACTGCGCGCCTCTACGCTAGTCATGTACGGAATTTCCCAAGCCACATATCCGCAGAGAAGTTCGACCGATGACGCAAAATCACGAAGCGCCGCGCTCTCTCCATAACCGTGCGCATCTCCGCGGGAATCCGCTGCTCGCCTCCCATCGGCGCGCAACCGCTGTCAGATCACATCGTTACCTGAAAGCAGGTGGATGGGGCGCTAACCACGAACTTTTTCACCAACTCGTTTTGATTTTGCTCGTCTGTTTGTTCGTCTTTGAAATTGTCGGCTGCGCAGGCGGAGTCAAGAGCGGAACAACTACCACCGGAACGGGCAGCGGCTCGACTTCCGGCGGAAATGGCAGCGGCAACTCCGGCGGTAGCGGCACGACGACGACGATTCCCGCTGTTCCGACTGGCGTCAACGCGACCGCAGGCAATGCGCAGGTTGCGATCGCCTGGACCGCAAGCTCTGGCGCGACGGGTTACCACGTGAAGCGCGGTACCGCGAGTGGCGGCCCGTTCACACAAGTTTCCGCGCCGACCACCACGAGTTTCACCGACACAAGCGTCACCAACGGCACAACCTACTTCTACGTCGTCTCCGCTCTGAACTCGGCCGGCGAGAGTGCCAACTCAACCGCCGTGAGCGCGAAACCCACCGCACCTACGCAGCCGCAATCGCAAATTCCTCCGACGCCGACAAGCCTCGTCGCCACCGCGGGCAACGCACAAATCTCTCTCACCTGGGCGATCAGCTCCGGCGCCACGAGCTATCACGTCAAGCGCAGCACCACGACCGGCGGGCCCTACACACAAATTTCCGCGCCCACAACAAACACCTACCTCAATACCAGCCTCGCCAACGGCACAAAATATTTCTACGTCGTCTCCGCCCTAAACGCCTCCGGCGAAAGCGCGAACTCCGCCGAAGCCAACGCTACGCCCACCGCGCCGCCTGCGAATCAAACGCCCGACGTCACCATCACCATCGATCCCACCCACACCAAACCGATCTCGCCCTACATCTACGGCCTCAATTTCTATTTCGGCGAAACCGATCCGCCGCCGATGGCCACGCTCGATCGCGACGGCGGCAATCGCTGGACCGCCTACAACTGGGAAACCAACGCCAGCAACGCGGGCAGCGATTTCCTCTACGAAAACGACAGCTACCTCAGCAGCAGCACCGTCCCCGCCGAAGCTGTCCGCGGCTTCATCGCGCAGGATCAGAACAACGGCCTCGCCAGTCTCGTCACCGTGCAGATGCAAGGCCTCGTCTCCGCCGACGAAAGCGGCCCCGTCAGCACGAGCAATCCTCCCGACATGTCGCGTTTCAAAACGGTCGTCGACAAAAAGAGTACCGTCTCCGCGACGGCCTTCACCATCGCGCCGCCCACGAGCGACGCCAACGTCTACATGGACGAATTCGTCTGGGCGCTCAACCAAAAACTCCCCGGAATTTTTGCCGCCGGAGCCACGCACCCGACCTTCATCAATCTCGACAACGAGCCCGAACTTTGGAACTCCACGCATCTCGAAATCCAGGGCCCGAACCCGGTCACGTCCGACAACTACATCACCAAAACGATCAACCTCACCAAAGCGATCAAGGATCAATTTCCCAACGCGATCATCTTCGGTCCCGTTCACTACGGCTTCGAAGGAATTTACAGCTGGCAGGGCGAACTGAATCCGACGCCGAACGGCACAAACTGGTTCCCCGATAAATATCTAACTGCGCTCAAGTCCGCCTCGACGACCTACGGCCACCCGCTCGTGGACGTCTACGATTTCCACTGGTACGCCGAAGACTACGATTCGAACGGCACGCGCATTCTCGATCTCACCGGCACAACGCTCACCGATGCGCAAATCCAGCTCATCGTGCAGAGCCCGCGCAATTTCTGGGATCCGACCTTCAACGATCAAGCCGCAGGCAACAGCAATCCGTGGATTTACCAATCGCTTGGCAACACGCCGATCAACATCCTCGGCCGCTTGCAGGCGAAAATTAACGCCGAAAATCCCGGCATGAAACTCAGCGTCAGCGAATACGAAAGCGGCGGCTGGAATCACATCGCCGGCACCGTCTCGCAGGCAGACAACCTCGGCATCTTCGGCGCGCAAGGAGTTTTCGCCGCCAGCTTCTGGCCTCCCAATGGCACATATTCGTACGCGCTCGCAGGCTTCCGCGCGTTCCGCGATTTCGACGGCGCGAATTCCGTCTTCGGCGACACCTCGCTGCAATCCACTTCGAGCAATGTCGCCAACGTCGTCGTCTACGCCAGCACCGACACCACGACGCCCGGCCGCACCGTCTTCGTCGCCATCAACCGCTCAAAATCTGCGCAAGTCGTCGCCATCAACGGCGCCTCGCTGACCGGCACCGCCCACCTCTACCAAATGACCG
>DATAMU010000533.1:0-7919 GCA_036266605.1 Candidatus Acidiferrum sp.
CAAAGTATTCGCTGGCGCCGCCCCACGCGAGCTTCGCTCCGGTCTTCACTTCGTCAAAGATAAGCAGCGCCCCGTTCTTATCGCAGAGATCGCGCAGACCTTGCAAGAATCCAGCCTGCGGGATGCACAGACCGACGTTCATCAGAATCGGCTCGAGAATGATCGCCGCGATCTGGCCGGGGTTCTCTTTGAAGCGGCGCTCAACGCTACTGAGATTGTTGAAGCTTGCGACAACGACGTTGGCAACCGCGGACTTCGGAATGCCGCCGCCACCGGGCACGGAATTCGGCGCGTCGGGATCACCGTATTCTTCGGCCTTTGGCTTCACGCTGACGAGCGCTGTGTCGTGCAGCCCGTGGTACGAGCCTTCGAACTTGATGATTTTGTCGCGATTCGTAGCGGCGCGCGCAATGCGGCATGCGTGCATTGTCACTTCTGTGCCGCTCGAACCAAAGCGCACCATCTCGACCGGATAGCGCTTGCAGATTTCCTCGGCGAGCTCCCATTCCTGATCGTGAGGCATGCCGAAGGTCGTGCCTTCGCGCAGCTTTTGTTCAACGGCTTTGACGACTGCGGGATGGCAATGCCCCGCCATTAACGCTCCGAAACACAGGTTGTGATCGATGTATTCGTTTCCATCGATGTCGTGGATCTTGCTGCCTTTCCCGTCTTTCACAAAAATCGGGTACGGCTCGTAATGCCGATAGTTGCTGGCTACTCCGAGGGGAATGCGTTCAAGTGCACGCTTATGAGCGGCCGCCGACTTCGGCGTGCGCTTCTCGTAGAGAGCGATTTCCTTGTCGAGTGCTTCGTACATACCGAACTCCATTGCATGCAGGTCTGTTCCCTGCGGTCAGTTTGTTCTGCTTTCTGCCTTCTACTTCGCTCGGCCGAGTCTACTTGCAAGAGCAGCTCGACTCGCCTTTCAGGCAGGAAGGCGCGACCCTTGCGAGCCGCGCCCTCGGTGCCAATTCAAGTTTATCTGGTCCCCGCTAGAACTTGAACTTCAGCGAGAACTGGACCAGCCGGGGATCGTGCACGTGCTGCACCTGGCCGAAGGTGCTTCCCGTGTTCGAAACGTCGCCGTCCACGCTATAGAACTGAGCGTGGTTCCAGATGTTGAAGATGTCGCCGCGGAACTCCATCAGCCAACGCTCGCCGAGCCGAGTCTGCTTGTTGAAGCTCATGTCCATGTTGTTAATGCCGGGGCCACAGCAGATGGAACGCGGCGCGTTGCCGATGGTTCCTGGCGCGACGGTCGCATTCGTGAAGAGGTCCGGATTGAAAACGAAGCCGTTGTTGTTACGGATGTTTTGCGTGTGGAACGGCGCCGTGAGGTTCGGCTCACCCGGAAATTCAAAAAGGTCGGTCGAATCGAGTTGCTCAATATCATCCTGTGAGGTGATACGAATCGGGAACCCGCTCTGGAACGTGACGATTCCGGAGAGTTCCCAGCCGTTCAGAAGCTTGCCCTTGAAGCCATCCAACTTTGGCACAGGGAGATCCCAAACGTAGTTGAAGACGAAGCGATGCCGCGCGTCATATGCCGAGAGGCCGTAGGTGGCATCAAAGTTGAGCGGATTCAATGCGCTCTCGAAGCTCGATGCGTTGTCCATCGTCTTGCTGAGCGTGTACGACGCCTGGAATTGCAGGCCTTTGTTGAAATTTTTCTGGAAGAGCACTTGAAGCGAGTTGTAGTTCGATTTCGCGACCGTATTTTCGGTGAAAATTCCCGAAAACACTGGGTTGCCGTCAGCCGGACACCCGACGCCCGTGAGCGGCTGGCAGAGCGGCGACGAGAACTGCCGAATCCCAACCAGCGTTATGGGGTTCGCAAGAACTCCGGCTGGAACGTTGAGACCTCCGCTGCCCGCGTTGTATGGCAACTGGAATCCGCCCGCGGGGATCACTGTGCCAGCTGGAATCGTGTAAGTAGAATCTTCGCCAAACGGGCCGCACGTCCCATCGCCAAGAATCGTGTTCAGCTGATTGCAGGTCGTTGGATTGCCCGGATTGATTTCGTAGCTGGCGAGCAATCGATGGCCCTGCGAGCCGACATATCCGATCTGGAAAAGAATGTCGCCAGGCAACTGCCGCTTGACCGTTAAGTTGTACTGGTCGGAATACTGCATCCGCAAGTTCGCGGGAAATTCGCCGAAGAACGTCATCGGTCGGAACTGCGACCAATCGACGGCCTGACCGCGCGGGGGATTGAGGATACCGTTGAACGGATTCGGAAATACACCGCCGCTTTGATCGACATACGGTGTCTGAAGCAGCGGATTCGAAATAAAATTGCTACCGCCGAAGGGAGGCTCAGCGCTGAACTGCTCGAGCACAAGCTGTTCGATCGGGTTATAGAAGATGCCGTAACCCATGCTCACGCTGGTTTTGCCAGGTCCCCCGAAAAGCTTGCCGAGCACTCCGTCTTTCCAATCCGGACTCCAGGCGAGGCCGAGCCGCGGTGCGAATCCTTTGTAATAGGTATTCGTCAGCGCGCTGGGTACGTTCTTGTCGCCTGGGAACACAAGGCCCACCGGAGTCACTCCAGCCTGGTCGCAATTTTCGACGCTACCGGGAATGAACAGCGGATTGCTCGCCGGCAACGTGCATGGATAGATCGATGAAACTTGTCCGGGCCGGAATGTCTGCACCTTTTTGCCGATGTCCGTGAGAGGCGTGTTCATCTCCCAACGCAAGCCGTAGTTGAGCGTCAGGTTCGGTTTGATCTTCCAGCTATCTTGCGCGAATAGGTACAGCGAAGTGCTCCGCACAAGTTCGTGCTGCGCGGAGCCCTGGAAGTAGGAGTTTGCAATTCCGAGGAAATAGTCAGGATACGAGTCGGAAAAACCGAGGTCGTTGCCGATGGGCCCATTGGGGCTTGAGAGGAACTGCATGTCACCGTTGACGTCAAAATAGAGGAGCTGGTCGAACATCTGATAACGAACGTCACCGCCGAATTTCAGGCTGTGGCTGCCAATGATTTTGCTGAAGTTGTCGCTGAACTGATACGTATTGCCGGTTTGCGGCAGCTGACCGTTGAAGTTGTTGCCGATCGTGAAGCCACCGCCGACATCAATGAAAGGCACGCCTTCCTTGCTCGCTCCGAGGCCAGTGTGAATGCCATAATCGACATTTGTGCCGAGTGCTGCGCCGCTATCATCGAAGAGTGGCGTGTCGGCGGTGCCCGTAAAGCAAAACGCCGACGCCGCACCTGAGCCGCACGAACTCTGGATCGAACCAGTGCGCGTCGGGGTGTCGAACTTGAGCTGGCCTTCGCGGAAGTAACTGAACCGCGCCTCGTTGACTGACGTCGATCCTATCGTCCAAGTATGTGTCGCGTTGATTTGCTGCGCGCGCGTGGTGTAAACGCCTGGAAAATTACCAGTGGTAGCGCCTGACGCCTGAAACTTCGCGAACGGATCAAGCATGTTGTCGTCGTCGAAATAATAGTAGATCGCGAGTTTCTGATTGTTGTTGATGGTGTGATCGATGCGAATCTGAAATTGATCGCCCCGATCAGTTTTATTAGGCGTGACCTGCACGCCGCCACTTCCACCCGCGCCGGGAACGTACTGCAACAGACTCACCGCGACAGGATCGAAGCACGTGGTTGGAATCTTGAAGTTGGGGAAGATTGTGCTGTACGGCGCCGGAGCTCCGCCACCAGCCACAGACGCGACCGCGGCGGCAGCCGGTCCGCTGAGGCTCGATCCACATCGCGACTGAAGAATGCCGGCAACGGTTGCATCGGTAAGATTGCCCGCGAATCCTGGATTGCCGCTCGCATCGACGACGCCGTTCGCCAAGCCGGCGGCTGAAAAATCACCGTTGCTGACTTCGGCCGCATTCGGGACGTTGATCGGCTGCGAAAGAATGCCCTGCACGATGCGGCGTCCTTCATACGAGCCAAAGAAAAACGTCTTGTCTTTGCGAATCGGCCCGCCAAGCGTGCCACCGAACTGGTTCTGGCGAAATTCCGGCTTCGGAGCCGGGAAGAATGTAAACGGGTGCGCGTTGAGCACATCGTTACGGAAAAATTCATAGAAACTGCCATGAATGGCGTTCGTGCCGGACTTGGTGACGACGTTCACGACAGCGCCGGAGTTGCGGCCGTATTCGGCATCGAAAGAATTGCTGATGACGCGAAATTCTTCGATCGAATCGGGTGAAGGCTCGATCGCAGGCAGGTTCGCGAAGAGGTCGTTGCCGTCGCCGCCGTTCACGGAGTAGTTGTTGGAACGCCCGCGGCCACCGTTGACCGTGACCACGCCCGCTTTGTCGGAGCCGTAAAAAGTATCGTTGCCAAGCTGTGACTGGACGCCAGGCTGAAGCTGCAAGAGCTGATACACATCGCGCTGGTTTAGCGGCAGCTGCGTTGAGGCGCGTTCGTTGACGACAGCGCCGAGTTGCGTGCTGGTCGTATCGACGACCGGCGGCGCGCCGGTGACTTCCACCGTCTCTGCAGTCGCCCCAAGTTGCAGCGTGACATCAACGCTGATGACTTCGTTCAGGTTGAGCGCAACTCCCTTGCGCACATATTTCTTGAAGCCTTCCATCGTGACATCGATTTCGTATGATCCGACGGGCACTTCGAGCAACAAGTATTCGCCACTCGCATTCGTATCTACGTCGCGGGACACATTGGTCGCTTCATTAATGAGCGTTACCTTAGCACCGACGACAGCGCCGCTGCTCGGATCGCTCACTGTACCCCGGATCCGACCACCCGTGCTCTGCGCCGCGACGATCGGCACAAACGTGAGCGCTGCGATTGCCATGATGGAAAGGAAATAAAAACGAGAACCGCGGAATGCAGACGCATTCCGCCGCTGACATGCGGACTTCATCAGATCACCCCTCAAGTGCGGTACCAACCGCCGACCCAGGACCCACAACCCAACTGCGTTTCAAACTTTCTAAAAATCCATTACGTTTCGAGGTTGTTGCGTGATATGAACCTTACTATAATCCCGCAAACTTAGAGAAAGCCACCATCGGTGTCAAGCGGAAAGAATTCATCCAGCGAATCGCGAATGCAGTTGCGCGGAGGGGCGTCGATCAAGCGCATGTTGCGCATCAGCGAAGTAGCACGTCACGTCGGAATTTCATCCTCGGCGCTGCGTGCGTGGGAGATGGCCGGCCTCGTCGCGCCGCAGCGAACGAAGAGCAAATACCGGCTCTACACCGAAGCCGACGTGCGACTGTTGCAACGCGCGCTGTTCCTGCGGCGCGCGCGTGGACTGAATCCTGCGGCAATCGTGCACGTACTCAAAGGCCAAGGCATCGTCTCCGCCTCCGCGGAAAAGGAGTCGTTGCCGGGCCAGCGATTTCGCCGCTTGCGTACGCGGCGAGGGTTGTCGCTGGCGCAGGTCGCGCGAGCGACGCGTGTGTCGGTAGGATTTCTCAGCGCGCTCGAACGTGGACAGATGCGCTCATCGGTTGCGACGCTACGCCGAATCGCTCGCTTTTATCGCACCAACATTCCGTCGCTATTCGAAGCAGCCGAAGAAAATCCGGGGCTTGTGCGGCCGTCGCAACGCAAGATCCTGGAAACGACCGCCGGCGTGCGCATGGAATTGCTCGCATGGGGCCACACCGCAATGGAGCCGCACTTGTTTTGCATCAAGCCAAATGGCGGCAGCGGCGAGTCCTATGCGCACGAGGGCGAAGAGTTTTTGCACGTACTCCGCGGCGAATTTGAGATTTGGCTTGGAGGCAAAGAACATCACGTGCTAAAGACCGGCGACAGTTTGTACTTCGACAGCTCGACGCCGCATCGCTGGAGAAATCCGGGGCGCACCGAAACGCAACTGCTGTGGATCAACACGCCGCCGACGTTTTAGGAGCTGCGTTTTCGAAGCATCACGGTCCGGTTCTTGGTTTGCGATTTCTGTTCACGAGGGGACATGAAACGATCATCCGCACAATTGCCAAACATACGATCGCTCGCGTTCGTCATTCTTCTGATTTCCGTCACGTGTGCGTTTGTTCCGCTAGCCGGCGCACAAAGCGTTGACACGATCGTCCATCACGCGAAGATTTACACCGTGAACGCGAAGCAACCCTGGGCTGAAGCGCTCGCGATTCAGGGTGATAAGGTTGTCGCGGTTGGCTCCGAAGCTGACGTCGAAAAGCTTCGCACGCCGAAGACAAAAATGATCGACGCCGGTGGCCGGCTCGTTCTTCCCGGCTTTGTCGATTGCCACATCCACTTTCTTGACGGCTCGCTCAGCCTGGGCCGCGTCAACCTCGAAGGCGCCAAAGACGTCGCCGACATTCAGCAACGGCTCCGCGAATACGCCGAGAAGCATCCCGGCAAGGATTGGATTCTGGGACGCGGTTGGGACTACGCGATGTTCGGCGCGGCCGCGCTGCCCGACAAGAAATATCTCGACGAACTCTTCCCCGATCGCCCCGCATATCTCGAGGGTTACGACGGTCACACCTATTGGGCGAATTCGAAGGCGCTCGCGCTCGCCGGAATCACAAAGAACACGCCGAATCCGTCGAACGGGATAATCGTTCGCGACCCCGCGACCGGAGAAGCGACCGGCGCCCTGAAAGAAGCCGCGCATGGGTTGGTCGGCAAAGTCGTTCCGGTTCCGACGCGCGCTCAAAAGCTCGAAGCATTGCGCGCAGGAATGAAATGGGCCAACGAACATGGTCTGACCCGCGTTCACAGCGCGGGCGGCGATTTCGAAGAGCTGGCGCTTTTCGATCAACTGCGGCGCGAGAAGCAGCAGACCCTACGTTTTTACATCGCATATTTTCTTGATCCCCCGGCGTTGCGCCAAGCGGACATCGACAAAATCGAATCGGCGCGCAAGAAATACGCCGACGACTGGATCAGCGGCGGCGCCGTGAAGATGATGGTCGATGGAGTGATCGAATCCCACACCGCAGCGATGCTCGAGCCCTACACCGACGATTCTTCGCTGAAGGGCAAGCTCTTCTGGGACCCGGACAAATATAAAGAGGCGGTCGCCGAACTCGACAAGCGTGGCTTGCAGCTTTTCACGCACGCAATCGGCGACTATGGTGTCCGCACGGCGCTCGACGCCTACGAAAACGCCGAAAAAGTGAACGGCACGCAGGATCACCGCCCGCGCATCGAGCACATCGAAACGATTCAAGCGGTCGATATTCCTCGCTTCGGTAAGCTCGGCGTCATCGCTAGTATGCAGCCGCTTCATTCGTACCCGAACGATGACACACTCAACGTTTGGGCGCGAAACATCGGATCGGATCGCGCCGGCCGCGCGTGGGTGTGGAAGAGCATCGCCGATGACGGTGGCCATCTCGCGTTCGGCAGCGATTGGCCGGTCGTTACGTTAAGTCCATGGGATGGGGTGCAAACGGCGGTCACACGCCAAACGAAGGAAGGCACTCCGGCTGATGGGTTTGTGCCGGCACAACGGATTTCTGTCGCCGACGCGGTATATGGCTACACGCTCGGCGCCGCGTTCGCAGGACGCCGCGAAAAAACCGAGGGCTCGATCGAATCAGGCAAATTAGCGGACATTATTATTCTTTCGCAGAATATTTTTGACATCGATCCGCACAAGATTTCGGACACTAAGGTAACGACGACGATCGTCGGCGGGCGCGTCGTGTATCAAGGTGAAACGAAATAGCGGTTTTGTTTTCACCACACCGGCCTGGCGCAACTGTCAGATGCAGAGGGGGAGCGGAATGAGGCGAGCGGCGTTCGCGGCACTCTTTATTGTGACGATTCTCTTCGCGGGATGCGGGCCGAAGACGGAAACGCTTAGCCTGCTCGTATGGGAAGGTTACGCCGACCCTTCCTTTCTCAAAGCCTTTGAAGATGCGCATCACTGCAAGGTCGTCGCGTCGTACATGGGCTCGAGCGACGAACTCGTTGCGAAATTGCGCGGCGGCAGCGCCGGCAGCTACGA
>DATAMU010000534.1:0-5530 GCA_036266605.1 Candidatus Acidiferrum sp.
GCGTAGCTGATGGGCCAGTCTTCGCCGTAGCCGTCGTGCGAGGCGGATTTGAAATCCTGATCGCTGAAGCGGAGGCTGACGCGGCCCCAGACGTTGGTGCGGCCGCCGGTGATGCGGAGGCGGCCCATCCAGTTGAAGGGCTTGTCGGCCGGCGTTGTGTACGGCTCGTCGTGATCGTTGACGAACCAGTCTTGCGTGTATTCGTTGCAGACGTCGAATTTGCCTTGGATCGGGTGATTTTTTTCGACGATGGAATCCGCCATGTTGCGATATTTCAGGTCGAAGGCGGGTTTGTGCTCGGAGAAATTTTCGTCGGACTGCGGGCGGCCGGCTTCGACGATGGCGACGTTGAGTCCGGCTTCGGAGAGACGCTTTGCGGCCCAGCCGCCGGAGGCGCCGGAGCCGACTACGAGGACGTCAAAATTTGTTGGCGAGTCGGGAGTGGGCATTTGCGAGAGCGGCGCGATCGTCGAGGATCGGACGCAGGTTTCTACGGGAAGGATGCTAACAAGCGGGATGGAAGTCGTCAAAGGAAGAAAATGGATTTTAGCAGTGCGAAAATTTTGTTGGACGTGGGCGGCGAGTGGTACCATCGGCGGCGGAAATTGAGGTTTTGCTGACTGTGGAGGGTTGACAGAAGCAGCGAATGGATTTGGGCGTTCGAACGAGATTGACTGGTGAGTTGGTAGGCAGGGTTGGTTGGGTAAAAGCGGCACGGGAGTGCCGCACTCCAAAATGATCGAGGAGATGGATGGGGATTAGCCGACGGGAGGTTGTGACGAGGTTGATGGCGGCGGTTGCCGCGGGCGTGGTTGTGCCATCGATCGTTGGGGCGGCGGATTGGAAGCCGATCTTTTTGAATGCGAAGCAGGATGAGTTGTTGGTGGGGGTTGCGGAGACGGTGGTGCCGGGGTCGGGTGCGGCTCGGGTGAATCGGTTTGTGGATTTGTTGTTGAGTGTGGATTCTCAGGAGCGGCAGAAGGCGTTTGTTTCGTCGCTGGCGGCGGTGGATGAGGTGTCGCGTTCGCAATTTCAGAAGCCATTCGCGGAATTGAGTGGCGGGGAGCGGGAGAAGGCGATTGCTTCCCTTTCGGAGAGTCACAAAGAGGCGTTTGGGAATTTGAAGGAGTGGATTGTCGAAGCGTATTATTCGTCGGAAGTTGGGATGAAAGAGTTGGGGTGGGATGGGAATTTTGCGTTTGATAAGTATCCGACGTGCGAGGCGGTTGAAGGGCATTCGTAAGGAAAACGAGTTTTGTTCAGGGAGAACAATGGACATGATGAATGATGCTTCGAGCCGGCGTGGATTTATTCGGACGGTAACTGTCGGAGGGGCGGGGTTGGCGTTGGCGAGCAAGTTGCCGATCGCTGAAGCCGCGGGAAAGAAGAAGTCGGTGCTGGTGTTTACGAAGTCGTCGGGATTCGAGCATGCGGTGGTGAAGGTGAAGGACGGGCAGCCGAGCGTGGCCGAAAAAACGGTGCGCGCGCTGGGCGACAAGTACGGATTCGATGTGACTGCAACGAAAGATGGGCGGGTTTTTGATTCGAAGGAATTTCACAACTATTCCGCGATGTTTTTTTTCACGACAGGCGACCTGACCACCGAAGGAACGGACAAGAATCCGCCGATGTCGGAGGCCGGTAAGCAGACGATGCTGGACGCGATCAAGGGCGGAATGGGATTTGTTGGGTCGCACGCGGCGAGCGACACATTTCACACGAAGCCGGATTCGGAAGATTTGGCGAATCGATATATCGCGCATGGGGAGCAGAGCGATCCGTATTTGAGGATGATCGGCGGAGAATTTATTTTGCACGGGCGCGATCCGCGCGTGCAGACGACGGATGTGATCATCGACGATCCGAAATTCCCGGGGCTGGAAGGCGTGACGTCGCCGGTGAAATTTACAGATGAATGGTATTCGTTGAAGGATTTCCAGACGGATATTCACGTGATTTTGACGCTGGATACGAAGGGGATGAAGGGCGAGCCGTATCAAAGACCGCCGTATCCAATGACGTGGGCACGGATGCACGGGAAGGGGCGCGTGTTTTATACGGCGATCGGAGATCTCGCGGAGAACTGGGAGATTCCGTTTTTTGTGAATTTGCTTGGCGGCGGGTTGCGTTGGGCGATCGGGGACGTGAACGCGACGCTGACGAAGAATATCAAACAGGCGGCGCCGGGGTATGCGACGATTCCGCCGAAGTATAAGACGAAGGAAGAGTAGTAGGGCGGTTGTAGCTTTTTTTCGGCGGTGAAGCAATTCAGATTGGGGGCTTGGCTCGCAGGGGCTAAAGCCCCTTTGTTTTTGCGGCTAACGGCACGGCTGAAGCCGTGCCCTCCCGAACTAGGTTGACAGGCGCCGCTCACGGCGAAAAATTGAGGTCGTGTTTTACGCCGGGCGGAGCGAGCGCCGCCCCCACAAGACACTATTGAGGTGGGGCGGCCGTGCGACGGATTTCGAGGGAGACGGTGGGTGTCCCGCTGCAAGGGATGTTGGTGAGGAAGCGGATGGTGCCGGAAGCGTCTTCAAAGGCGAGGCCGGATTGGGTGGAGGCGCCGCGGAAAGTGCCCCAAGAACGGGGGACGTTGGCGGTGCAGCCGGGAGTCCACATTTGCGGTTGAGCGGGCTGCGATGGTTTTGGAGTTGCGGCGTAGAGCTTGAATGAGAGAAGTATGGTGGCGAGGGTTAGTGCGGCAATGGCGATGGATTTGAATTGAGGTTTCATTTTTTCTCTCCTATTTCGTTCTCTACTTGAAATTCGAAATCTAAAATCGATGGGACGAAGATACGTTGGTTTGAATGCGCGATGAATTTATTTTCAAAGAAACGTTTCTGCGATTTTTCCACGACATGCGACAGATGGGCGGAAGAGCGCGCGCAAGAATGTTAGGCTAACTGCGAAAGCCGGAAGAGAAAAAACAGCATCTTTCGATTTGCAGTCTCAGCGTTTGGGGCGCAGCGTGCTGCGCCCCTACAGAGTCGTGACCGGCTGATCGTGGTTGATAAGAGGTTTGAAAAACTTGCGAGGGGACATGAAGGATTCGAGGTTGATGCAGGACATTCTGGGGCAGGAGAAGTCGCTGGCGCGGGTTGTGGAGCGGCAGATGGGGGCGGGACGCGCTGCGATGCTGGAAGCGGCCTATTCTCTGCGCGAGGCTTCGAAGATCGTGATCACGGCAATTGGGGCTTCGCTGCATTCGGCGTATCCGCTGCACTATGCGCTGACGGGGCGCGGGATGAATTGCTCGATCGTGGAGATTGCAGAGTTGCTGCACTACCAGTCGAGGATTTGTACGGGCGCGGCGGTGGTGATTTTTTCGCGGTCGGGGGAGTCGATCGAAGTCGTGAAGTTGATGGAGAAGCTGAAGGGGGTTGCGTCGCGTGTGATTGCGTTGACGAATGAGCCGGAGAGCACGCTGGCGAAGCGCGCTGATGTGACGATCTTCGTGGATAGTTTGCCGGATGAGATTGTGGCTGTGCAGAGCTACACGGGCGCGGTGGCGGCGGGATTGTTGTTGGCGGGTGCGGTGGAGGATTCGTTCGATGCGCGCGCGAAGGAGATTTCCTCGTGCGGGCGGCTGATGACGGGCTTGGTCAAGGAATCGCTGGAGCGCGCGGCGGAGTGGGATTCGTTTGTGAAGGCTGGGGCGGCGATTTATTTTTTGGGGCGAGGAGATTCGGTTGCGTCGGCGCTTGAGTCGTCGTTGTTGATTGGTGAGACGGCGAAGGAAGCCGCGATTGGGATGGCGGCCGCGAGTTTTCGTCATGGGCCGGTGGAGGTGGTGGACGAGAATTATCGGGCGGTGATTTTTGCGGGGCCGGCGGCGACGCGCGGGATTAATTTGGCGCTGGCGCGGGAGTTGGCGAAGCGGGGTGGGAAGATTCGGGTGATTGGAGTTGCCGGCGAGGATACGGCTGGGTTGTCGATGATTGCGGTGCCTCGGGTAGCGGATAACTTGTTGCCGTTGTTGGAAATTATTCCGGTGCAGATTGCGGCAATGCGTTTTGCGTTTGTGAAGGGGCTGGAGATTGGGAAGTTTCGGCATACGGGGCAGGTTACGACGGATGAGGTGGCGTTTTAAGGGGAGAAGAGTTCGCAGATTGGAAGGTTTGAACGGCAGAAGCGAAGGGAAAGTCAAAATCAAAGACCCATGGTCGACTTGCTGCGCCGCAAAGCGAAAATCCCCCAGGGGCTGAAGCCCCTTTGTCACTTTTGCGGTTTATGGCACGGCTGAAGCCGTGCCCTGACGAAGAATGCTAGGTTGTGGTGGGGTCGGTTTTTTCGCTGCGGAAGCCGATGAGGAAGAAGATTAGGACGACGAGGGCGAAGACGGCGGGGACCATCCAGATTCCGCGCCAGTTGTGGGTGACGACGCCGGCGGCGGATGTTACGGCATAGGCGTCGACGACTTTGCCGCAGATCCAGCTGCCGACGAACATGCCGATGCCGTAGGTGAGGAAGACGATGAGGCCTTGGGCGGCGGAGCGCAGGGCGATTGGCGCTTTCATATCGACGTAGACCTGACCGGTGACAAAGAAAAAGTCGTAGCAGATGCCATGCATGACGATGCCGAGGTAGAGCATCCAGACGAGAGAGTCGACGTTACCGAAACCAAAGCACAGGTAGCGGATGACCCAAGCCAACATGCCAAGCACGAGCGTGTATTTCACGCCGACTTTTTTGAAGAAGAAGGGCAACGTAAGCATGAAGAGGAGTTCGGAAAACTGGCCGAAGGTCATCTTGCCGACGGCATTTTGAAATCCGATCTCATTAAGAAAGGGATTCGTGAAGGCGTAGTAGAACTGGAGCGGGATGCAGATCAGGAAGGAAGCGGCGGCGAAGACCGCGAAGTTGCGATCCTTGAAAAGAGAAAATGCTTCGGCGGGAAAAATGTTGCTGAGCTTGAAGC
Source organism: Candidatus Acidiferrum sp. (assembly GCA_036266605.1). Lineage (GTDB taxonomy): Bacteria > Acidobacteriota > Terriglobia > Acidiferrales > UBA7541 > Acidiferrum. The sequence goes on from DATAMU010000534.1 coordinate 4,919, forward strand.
CGTGACCTTTGCGAAGAGGAGGCGTGTCGGGAAGCGTGAGGCTGTAGATGGCCATGAGGATCGACGTGACAGCGGCGACGCGGACGGGAATTGCGGTGGCTTCGACGGAGTGACCGGTAAAGAATTTCGGGACTGCCCAGCCGATGACGACGAGGCCGGCGACGATCCAACCCGCGGTGCCGAGCACGCGAATCGAGCCGAAATCTTTTTTCGTGTCTTTCATCTGGCGGAAGGCGACGGCGTTGCTGAGCGCGATTGTGGGCATGTAGCAGAGCGAGTAGGCGAGCAGAATCACGTACATCGAGCTGAAGCCCGTCTGCGTCGCAGCGAACCACAAGAGAATGCCGCCGAGGGCGTGGAGAGCGGCGAGAAGTTTTTGATTGGCGAAGAGTTCGTCGGCCATCAAGCCGACGAAGAATGGAGAGAGGACGGCGCCGAGAGCGTTGGTGCCAAAGGCCAAGCCGATTTCTTCTCCGGAGAAGTGCAGGCCCTGGCCGAGCCAAGTGCCGAGCGTGACGTACCAGGCTCCCCAAATAAAATATTCGAGGAACATCATTGTGGACAGCCGCAGTCTCATCTGCAGGTTCACGCAGTCACCCCTTTGAGAGCCGA
>DATAMU010000535.1:0-6009 GCA_036266605.1 Candidatus Acidiferrum sp.
CTTCATCGCCCCATCCCAATTCGAAGCCGCCTTCGTCTCCGCCGTCCACACGCCCGCCGACATCGACTACGCCATCACCGCCGCCACCGAGTCCCTCCGTGCCGTAGCCAACGACGCCTAACTCACGGGCTTTTGATGCATTCGACCAAAACTTCTTGATCGACTTGGTGTTCCAATGTTCGTGCCAAACTATTCCGTGAGATAGTTTCGTAAACAAATTCATCGACCCAGAAAGGACGCCCAACCATGTCCGAAGGCATCGAAATGCCCGAACACGAAGAACACGAGCCCCATCACCCTCTAACCGTCCCCGTAACCGTAACCATCGCCATCATCGCCGTCCTAGGCGCCATCGTCACCCTCCTCGGCCATCGCGCCCACACCGAAGAACTCCTCCTCCAAGCCAAAGCCAGCGATCAGTGGAATTACTACCAAGCCAAAAATATCCGCCTTCACGAAATGGAAGCCGTAGCCGACATGCTTGCCGTCCTCTCCCCGAGCGACAAAGAAAAAGTAGCCACCGTCCACGAAAAATACGTCAAGGAAGTCGAGCGCTACGAAAAAGACAAAGACACCATCAGCGACCAAGCCAAGGAACTCGAAGCCGAACGCGACGTCGTAAGCCACCGCGCCGACCGCTTCGACGGCGGCGAAGTCTTCCTCGAAATGGGCCTCGTCATCTGCTCCATCACCCTTCTCACCAAAAAGCGCCTCTTCTGGTTCGGCGGTATCACCATCGCCACAATAGGCGTCTTACTAGCCGCCACAGGCTTCCTCATCCACTAGCCAAAACTCAAATCGCGAGCACGATTATGTAGGGGCGCAGCACGCTGCGCCCCAGCTTGCCCTGGCGAATCGTCCTTCCTCGGCCTGGTTTTTCTTTCTTCTCTCCCTCTCCACCCAACCCCAATTCGTTGTCATCCTGAGGCCGCCGACAGGCGGCCGAAGGACCTCAACGCCAACACGACCTCAATCCATCACGCTCGTTCATGAAACAAATCCGCCCCTCCATCCGTTCCTACCTCCGCCAAAGCAACGCTCCCGCCCCGGCAGCCATCCCACTGCCCGAACCGGTAGCCGCGCGTCCAACGTGATATAACGTCCACTCACCACATCTGACATCAGGAGCCGTAAGTGCCTCTAAAAATCTCCGGCCTCTCCAAAACCTATCCCAACGGCGTCAAAGCCCTCAAAAACATCTCGCTCACCATCGGCAACAACATGTTCGGCCTCCTCGGCCCTAACGGCGCCGGAAAGAGCACGCTCATGCGCACCATCGCCACTCTGCAAGATCCCGACGAAGGCGAAATCTGGCTCGACGACCTCAACGTCCTCAAGCAGAAAAATTCCGTCCGCCAGGTCCTCGGCTATCTCCCTCAGGAATTCGGCGTCTATCCGAAAATGAACGCCGTGGACATGCTCCACCACCTCGCCGTCATGAAGGGAATCACCAACGCCGGCGAGCGCAAGGAAGTCGTCGACGCGCTCCTCAATCAAACCAATCTCTGGGACTCGCGCAAAAAAGCTCTCAGCACCTACTCCGGCGGCATGAAGCAGCGCTTCGGCATCGCCCAAGCTCTCCTCGCCAACCCCAAACTCATCATCGTGGACGAGCCCACCGCCGGCCTCGATCCCGCCGAACGCAATCGCTTCCTCAATCTCCTCAGCTCCATCGGCCGCAACGTCATCGTCATCCTCTCCACCCACATCGTCGAAGACGTCCGCGAACTCTGCCCGCGTATGGCCATCATCAGCAATGGCCAACTATTGCTCGAAGGCTCGCCCGCCGAATCTCTCGACCGTCTCCGCGGCAAAATCTGGAGCAAAGTCGTCGGCACCGACGCTGAGCTCTCCGCCATCGACAAGTCCTTCAACGTCGTCTCCACGCACCTCGTCGGCGGTCTCCACGAAGTCCGCGTTTACAGTGACTCAAGCCCCGGCGACGGCTTCACGCAGGACGACGCCAATCTGGAAGACGTTTATTTCCTCAGCCTCTCCAATCAGGCCAAGAACTGACGCCAAAAACGAAAGGGGGTATGCACAAAATGTTCTGGGAATTTTTCCTCTTCGAACTCAAATTCCGGCTGAAGGGCATCTCCACGTATGCCTACTTCCTCTTCTTCTTCGGCATGGCCTTCCTGAGCGTCGCCGCCGAAGACTTCGGCCCCGTCGGCAACGGCAAAGTTCTCCTCAACGGCCCCTGGGCGATTTCCACGGTCTACATTCAACTCTGCCTCTTCGGCATCATCATCATGGCCGCCGTCTTCGGCACGTCGATCCTTCGCGACTTCCAGCGCGACACCTATCAGCTTCTCTTCACCAAGCCCATCTCAAAATTCGACTATCTCGGCGGTCGCTGGGCCGGTTCCTTCGTCGCCGTCACGCTCGCTTTCAGCGGCATGGTCTTCGGCACCATGGCCGGTTCGTCTGTTCCATGGTCCGACCACACCCGCCTCACCAGCGGCCACATCTGGTGGTATCTCCAGCCCTTCCTCGCGTTCGTCGTTCCGCAAATCTTCTTCCTCGGCTCTCTCTTTTTCTGTGTCGCCGCGCTCACGCGAAAAATTGTCGTCGTCTATCTCCAAGGCGTCGCCATCTTCATGGTCTACGTCATTGGCATCACCGTTTTCAGCGCCACGCGCAGCCTCGAACGCTTCTGGAGCGGCATCTTCGATCCCGCGGGACTTCTTCTCCTGGACGGCGTCACCCGCTACTGGACGGTCGTAGAGAAAAACACGCTGCTGATGCACTGGACCGGCGTCTTCCTCTACAACCGCCTCGTCTGGACCGGTCTCGGCCTCGTCGCACTCGTCGCCTGCTTCGCCCTCTTCCCGATGTCCGTCGAAGCCCTCACCGCGGTCAGCAGCAAGCGTCGCGCCGCCAAAGCGAAACACCTCGAACAGGAAGATCCACGTACCAAGCGCAGCATCATCGCCGCCAAGCTGCCTGTCGTCCGTCAAGTCTTCGGCTCCGCCACAACCTGGCGCCAACTCGTCTCCCTCACGCGCCTTCGCCTCTCCAACATCCTTCACGAAATCCCGTTTTGGGCGCTCGTCTGCCTTCTCATCGCCTTCGCCATCAACAACGGCTACTTTGCCGGACGCATCGCCGGCCGCGACGTCTGGCCCGTCACCTACCTGATGGTCCAGGCCGTCGAAGGCTCCGCAACTCTCTTCTTCTTCATCGTCGCCACGCTCTACGCCGCAGAACTCGTCTGGCGTGAGCGCGACACCCATTTCGACGGCATCCACGACGCTCTCCCGATGCGTGAAACCACCGACTGGCTTAGCAAGTTCTTCGCGCTTGCTCTTGCAGAACTCTTGCTCCTCGTCATCACCATGGTTTGCGGCATCTTCATGCAAACCCTCGCCGGCTACTACCACTTCGAAATCGGCCAGTACATCAAGGAACTCTTCGTCGTAACTTATCCCCAAGTCCTCGTTTTCATGCTCTTCGCTTTTTTCATCCAAACAGTTGTCAGCAACAAGTTCGTCGGCCATGGAATCGTGATCGGCCTTTTCGTTTCGCTCCCGATCCTGTTCCGCTACGGTTTTGAAAATACGCTCTATCTTCCCGGACAGACTCCCACGTACACCTACAGCGACATGAACGGCTACGGCCACTTCGTCGCCGCCCTCACCTGGTCCATCGTCTATTGGTTTGCGATCATGGCCGTGCTCGCCGTCTTTTCGGTTGCGCTCTCGCGCCGCGGCGCTGAAGACAGTTGGTCTGCTCGCACGAAGGTTGCCGCACAGCGCTTGCCGCGCCTCGTGCCCGCGCTCGCATTTTTCCTGGTTGTCGCGATTGGCAGCGGCGTTTGGTATTACTGGAATTCCCACGTTCTCAACGAATTCCTCAACGCCAAACAACGCCGCGGAATCCAGGCCGACTACGAGCGCGACTACAAAAAATACGAACTCCTGCCGCAACCCAAAATCGTCGGCGTCGATTCGAAACTCGACATCTATCCCCAGCGCCGCTCTTTCGAGGGCACCGGCTCCTACATCCTCCAAAACAAAACGGACAAGCCCGTCGAGCAGGTTCACATCACCGACCAGCTCCAAAGCGTCTCGTCCGTCAATTTTGATCGTGCCTTCCACAAAGTCTCGTCCGGCCCGCGCAACATCTACTCGATCTACGCCCTCGAAAAGCCGCTCCTGCCCGGCGAAATCATGCACATGACGTTCAACGTCGGCTACGCATCTCACGGCTTCCGCGACAACAACGAACGCCCCGAACTCGCCTACAACGGCACTTTCTTCGACAGCACCTATTTCCCGACGATCGGCTACGATCGCAACATTGAGCTCGACGATCCTCGCCGCCGCGCTGAAGAAAAGCTCCCCGCTCTGATGGATATGGCCGAACGCGGCGATGCCTATTGGGAGCGCGTGAATCTGTTCACCCAGCAATCCGACTGGATCACCTACCACACCATCGTCAGCACCTCAGGTGATCAGACCGCCATCGCTCCCGGCTATCTGACAAGGGAATGGAACGAAAACGGCCGCCACTACTACGAATACGACATGGGCCCGACCCACACGGCGGATTTCTTTTCCTATCTTTCCGGCCGCTACCAGGTGAAGCAGGAAAAATACAAGAACATCAATCTTCAGATCTTCTACACTCCGGGACACGAATACGATCTTGGCGATATGCTTCAGGCCACGAAGTCCGGCCTCGACTACTACGACAAGAGTTTCGGCCCATATCAATTCGATCAGTTCCGCATCATCGAATTCCCACGCTATCGCCAGTTCGCGCAATCGTTCCCGAACACTGTCCCGTATTCCGAAGGCATGGGCTTCATCGCCCGCATGAAGAAACAAGACGACATCGATTTCACTTATTTCGTGACGGCTCACGAGCTAGGTCATCAGTGGTGGGGACATCAGCTCATCGGCGCGCAGGTGCGCGGCTCCAACATGATGTCCGAAACGCTTGCCGAATATTCCGCGCTGAAAGTGATGGAGAAAAAATACGGCGTCGACAACATCCATAAATATTTGAAACATGAGCTCGACACGTACTTGCGCGGACGCTCCGGCGAAATCCGCAAAGAACCGCCACTCGTCCTCGTCCAGCGCGAACCCTACGTCTGGTATCAAAAAGGTGGGCTAGTGATGTACACGCTCGCCGATTACATCGGCGAAGACAAGGTCAACGCCGCACTCAAAAAATTCCTCGACGAATATCACTACGCGAACGCAACCGACGCCCAGACGGTTCCGTATCCCGACACCCGCCAATTTGTAGCCGCGCTCCGCGAACAAACGCCGCCCGACATGCAATACCTCATCACCGACATGTTCGAATCCATCGTCCTCTACGACAACAAAGCCCTCACCGCCACCGTAACCGAAACTCCCGACCACAAATACAAAACCGAACTAACCGTCCAGGCCCGCAAAGCCAAAGCCGACGAAAACGGCAACGAATCCCCCATGCCACTCAACGACTACATCGACATCGGCGTCTTCACCGGCGAAAAAGACCACGAAAAATCCCTCAGCCTGAAAAAAGAAAAGCTAACCCAAGAACACCAAACCTTCGAAATCATCACCGACCAAAAACCCACCCGCGCCGGCATCGACCCCTACAACAAACTCATCGACCGCACCGCCGACGACAACCTAATCGACGTCACCTCAAAATAACGGCAACATGCGCACGCTCGAAGGGAAGTCGTCATCCTGTGCTCCTCCGAAGGACGCCGAAGGATCTCAGCGTTTAGTTTCGCCCAGACTCAATCGGCGCTGTCCCCTGCACAACCACCAACCGCCCACGAGTCATCTCTCACCCCTCCTCCGGCAACGCCTTCCTCAACCGCGCCAACTCCTCCACCACCATCTCAAACCGCCTCAAAATCTCCGCGTGCCGCGTATCCTCTTCATCCGGCTTCTTCTTGATAAACGTCATCGTGCCGCCCGGCTCGAGAATGCACTGCTCAACCTCAGACAAATCATCAAATCCCTGCTTCCGCGCCGCTGCCGCCAACTGCTGCAT
>DATAMU010000536.1:0-6280 GCA_036266605.1 Candidatus Acidiferrum sp.
GAGCGTGAGAATTGCGGTAGCGGTGAATATGGGTGCGAGCCGGAACTGCCGCAGCGCGTAGCGAAAATTTCCTGGAAGATTCTGCATATCGAGTTTTTAGACGATGGGCACTGATGAATAGTCACTAGAGATGCCTGCTCGGCACACAATTGACCGTCTTAGATGCGTGCTATAGAATCAGCTACAATACTGCAGAACGGTGGGGCCGTGGCGCAGTTGGGAGCGCGCCTCGATGGCATCGAGGAGGTCGTGGGTTCGAATCCCATCGGCTCCACCAAAATTTCCTTCCGTCAAATTCCTAACATAGACCAAGAAAATTCAGTTTTTTCGAATGCCCTTGTGATCATGCGGACATGGGGCGCAGCGGTGCTGCGCCCCCTACATGTTTCGTGGCGGTGATCGGTTAGGCGGTGGCGGCGACGGCGTCGAGTTTTCGCGAGCTCTCCCAGAGAGCGATGTACGGGGCGAGTTCGCGCATCATTTTGTCGAAGGCGGGTAGGTCGAGGGATTGGGCGCCGTCGCTGATGGCTTTTTCGGGGTGAGGGTGGACTTCGACGATGATGCCGTCGGCGCCGATGGCTACGCCCGCGCGAGAGACCGCGGGGACGAGGCTGCGCTTGCCGGTTGCGTGGCTGGGGTCGAGCATCACCGGCAAATGCGTGAGCTCGTTGAGCGCGGGGATGGCGGCGATGTCGCAGGTGTTGCGCGTTTCCGTTTCGAAGGTGCGGATGCCGCGTTCGCAGAGGATCACGTTGGGATTGCCGTGGGCGACGATGTATTCGGCGGACATCAGAAGCTCTTTGATGGTGCCGCTGAGGCCGCGTTTCAAAAGCACTGGGCGGCCGCACTTTCCAAGCGCCTTGAGGAGCATGAAGTTTTGCATGTTGCGCGCGCCGACCTGCATGACGTCGGCGTACTGCGCGATCAGATCGACGTCGCGATCGCTCATGACTTCTGTGACGATGCCGAGGCCGGTGGCGGCTCGCGCTTTTTGCAAGAGTTTGAGGCCTTCTTCTTCCATGCCCTGGAAGTCGTAAGGCGAGGTGCGCGGCTTGAACGCCCCGCCGCGGAGCATTTTGGCGCCGGCTTTGGCGACGCCTTCCGCAGCTTCCATGATTTGCTTTTCGGATTCGACCGAGCACGGGCCGGCCATCACGACGAATTCGTCGCCGCCGATTTCGACGCCGTTGTTGAGAGCGATGCGCGTGCGTCCGGATTTGAATTGTTTGCTGACGAATTTGTATGGCGCTGAAATGCGCACCACTTTTTCGACTTGCGGCATGGACTCCACGGACTCCATGCAGGCCGTAACATCGCCAACTCCTACGACTCCGATCACGACGCGCTCCTCTCCTTCGATCGAGTGCACTTTGTAGCCGAAGTGCGCGACGATCGCGCGCACCTCGTCGATTTCCTGCCGGGTTGCATGCATCTTCATCGAAATGATCATCGCCAGCCTCTCTGGGTAAAGGAATTGGATTGAGTCGTAAAATCGGTCATTCGTTCGGTCAATGATTGAGCCATGTTCGGTCGCTCCGCTCGCTTGCTCGCCGTCAAAAAAATTGGCCCCTTAAAACAAAAAACCCACTCAGCTTGCGAGTGGGTCGAATCTTTCCGCTTTGTTGCTTTGGCTACAAATTCGCCCCTCGCCCGGTTTTAAGTGGGTACCAAAAGCTAAACCAGTAGGAATAGGCGCGGTAGTTCACGAAGGAAGTGTATTGCGGAGCGGAGATTCGCGCAAGTTGTTTTTGGGAGCGGCAGCTATTCAAGGAGCCGGCGGATTTGTTTTGGGTATTCGGGGAAGTAGTGCTCGATGTCGCTGAGGTTGAAGGAGCGGAGGATCGACTCTTTGGGTTCACGCTCGAGGAGAAATTCGAACGAGGCTTCGACGAGGCGTTCGACGGTGGCCTTGCCACCGTATTTGGCCCGTTCGAGGGGACTAACGCCGACTTCATAAGTGGTTTTGTCCCCACCTTGCTCGATCGTTACACGATATTTTGCGTTGCCCGCGGATTGTACGGAGATCTTCGCTTTCACTTGGATAACCTAGCCCATTTTGGAATACCTCGAATCGGAAAAAGCCCCATCGAGGTTGAGAGTATGACGTTTTAGACCGGGGAAATCGCTACTGGGTGAAAGGTGGTTGATATAGGACTATTGTTGTCGTAGTTTAATTGCAACTCCGTTGCAATAGGAGTGCGGGGTCCATCCAGGTCTGCACTTCGTTGCGGCGGTATCGAGTGGCGCCGATTGCGGCCTCTGCTGGCTGAAATTGCGGAAGCACCGCAGTGGCCGCGTCGGCGCGATGGATTTCCGCCACGGCCCTCTTGCGAGGCGGTCGGGCGAGTGTTCTGAAGCGCCTCGTTGGTTTTCGACGGATCGGGCAGCCCAGGAAGATCCGTTGATGGCGCAATCGATGAAATCCGCGTGTGAGAAAATTTCGAGCACGCGCCACTGAAAAAGTTTCTTCGGTCAGTCCGTGGAAAACTCACTTGCATTTGAAAAGTAAATGGTGCTTACTGAGTTCGTGAGTTGAATTCGCACTTCTTCCAGCCCACTCTCGCGTGGTCGAAGCCAGGTCTATAGACCGCGGGTGTCAAAAAACTTCAGGAGAGATGCCATGTCGATGGTTCCATCCAGCACGCGTATTACACCGTTTCTGTGGTTCGACGGAAACGCGGAAGAGGCGGTGAATTTTTATTTGTCGGTGTTCAAGAATTCGCGACGGCTGGACAAGATGGATTCGGCGGTTGATTCGTCGGTGCCCAAAGGAAAAGTGATCACGATTTCGTTTGAACTCGATGGTCAGGCGTTTGTGGCGCTGAACGGAGGGCCGAACTTCAAGTTCACAGAAGCGATTTCGTTCATGATCCGCTGCGAGAATCAGGAAGAGATTGACTACTACTGGTCGAAGCTGACTGCCGATGGCGGGGCTGAGGTGCAGTGCGGTTGGCTCAAGGACAAGTTTGGATTGTCATGGCAGGTTGTGCCGGCGCGCATTGGCGAGCTGGTTTCTACTCCGAGCGGGATGCAAGCGATGATGAAGATGAAGAAGCTCGACATCGCGGAGTTGGAGAAGGCGAACAAGTCTGCGAAGACCGCTACTGCCGAAGCGTGATTCGGTGACGCGCGATGGACGGCGAATTTATTCGTAGCGCAGCGCCACCATCGGATCGACGCGCGTTGCACGGCGGGCTGGAATGTAGCAGGCGGCGAGGGCGACAGCGGCGAGCAAGAATGTGGTGACGACGAACGTCGCGGGGTCAGTGGGTGTCACTTCGAAAAGCAGACTCGCCATCACGCGAGTGACGGCGGCAGCTCCAAGCACCCCGACGGCGATACCGCCGAGCGCCAGCTTTGCCCCATCGGCGAGGATGAATCTTAAAACGTCGGTGCGTTGCGCGCCGAGCGCCATGTGAATGCCGATCTCGTTGGTGCGCTGGCTCACGCGGTAGGCCATCATGCCGTAGATGCCGACGGCGGCGAGCAGCATTGCGAGGCCCGCGAACAATCCAAGCAACAACATGTTGAAGCGTTGACGCGCGAGCGACGCGCTCATCCAATCTTCCATCGAGCGGATTTCGCTGACGGGAATCTGGTTGTCGATCGCCCAGACTTGCTGTTTGATTTGAGCGACGAGACCGGATGATTCGGCGAGGCCTCGCTGCCTTACAACCAGGCTCATCCAGCGCCGCCAATCCTCATCGGCCTGCGCAAACGGCGAGTACATCGAGGCTTCGGGCGGCTCATTCAACGTGCCGTGTTTGACGTCGCGTGCAACGCCGACGATCGTCATCCACTGGTGCGGCTCATTGGTACGCGCGAAGTCGATACGGGCGCCGAGCGGATTTTCGTTCGGGAAAAAGCGGCGGACGAATTCTTCGCTCACGACAGCGGCGAGCGGCTGATTTTCGCGATCGCTTTCTGTGAGGCCGCGGCCGGCAAGAATCGGAATTTCCATCACGCCGAAGTAGTCGCCCATCACGGAGAGCGTTTGCACGGTTGGCTCGTTGCCCACGGGGACCGGCGGGCGGCCATCGATCACGAAGCGGTGGTCGAGATAATTTCCACCGAAGGGAAGATCGGTGACCATCGCGGCTTCGACGCCCGGAAGGCCATTGAGTCGCGAGAGGAGATCGCGGCGGAATGCGGTTTGCTGCGGGATTTTGTCGTAGCGCGTGATCGGCAGTTGCAGATGCATCGTGATCACTTCGGACGGATTGAAGCCGGGACTTACAGATTGCAGGCGGGCGAAGCCTTTGATCATCAGGCCGGCAGCGACAAGGAGGATGAGGGCGAGCGCGAATTCCGCGGCGACGAGCACATTGCGGAATGCGTGCGAAAACTTTCCGGCTGTGGTGCCGCGGCCCGAATCTTTCAAAGCATTGGATGCGTTGCCGTCTGTGGCTCCCAAGGCAGGAATGAGGCCGAAGACGATTCCGGTCAGCAGAGAGAGCGCGAAGATAAATGTGAAAAGGCGCGCGTCCATTTGAATGCCGCGGAAGCGGTCGAGATCAGCGGGTTCAAGCGACACCAGCAGGCTCGTTCCCCATTTGGCGAGCCCCAGGCCCGCGGCGCCGCCCAGCAGAGAAAGCACGACGCTTTCGACGATCGCTTGGGCAAGAAGACGCGCGCGACCCGCGCCGAGCGATGCGCGCAGCACGAATTCCTGTCGTCGCGCAATGGCGCGGGCGGTCAGCAATCCGGCAAAATTGGCGCATGCAATCAGAAATACGAGGCCGACTGCGCCAAAGAGAACGAGCAATGCGGGACGGATTTCGCCTACAAGAAATTGATGAAGAGGGACCAGAGTTTTCTGGCGTTTGCCTTCCGTGTCGGGATATTGCCTGGCGAGACGGCTCGCAATTCCGTCGAGGTCCGCTTGCGCTTGCTCGAGCGTTACCTTCGGATTGAGCCGCCAATACGTGCGCATGAAGTGGACGCCGCGGAACGGAGCTGCTTCGGGGTAAGCGACCCAGAGCGAAACAAAAATATCGGTTTCGTCCTCGGGCAGTGAGAACGTTGGCGGCATCACCCCGATGACCGACCATCGATTTCCATTCAACGTGAGTGAGCGGCCGATGACGTTTGGATCGGCGCCGAGAAATTCGCGCCAAAAGTGATGTGTAATGACCATGTTATGCGGGCCGCCTTTTACGTCTTCATCTGGCGAGATGAGGCGGCCAAGCATTGGTGCGACGTCGAGAGTCTCAAGCAGGCCCGCGTTCACGTATGCGGCGCGAATCTGTAACGGTTCGGAGCCGCCGGTGTAATCCATCCGCTCGGTCGTTAAGCCTCCACCTTTCGCAAGAGTTTTCGTTTGCCGGCGGATGTCGTCGATATTCTGCAGCGAGTCGTTTTGCTTGATGGTGACAAGGCGTGCGGGATCGGGATAGGGAAGCGGACCCAGGAGCACGCTGTCGATCACGCTAAAGATGGCGGTGTTGGCGCCAATGCCAAGCGCGAGCGTAAGCACGGCGACGATCGTGAAGCCGGGTGATTTTCGGAGCATTCGGAGCGAGTAACGGAGGTCCCGAAGGAAATTTTCGACGAATTGCACACCGCGAGCATCGCGACATTCTTCTTTCAGTTGCTCTGCGCCGCCCGTCACGAGCCGAGCTTGCCGGACAGCTTCGTCGTATGTTGCGCCGGACGACATGAGCTTTTTGACTTGATGGTCATAGTGGAAGCGTAGCTCTTCGTCCATTTCGGTTTCGACTTTGCGGCGGCGAAATAGAGAGCGAAGGCGGTATTGCAGATCGGTGAGCATCGGATCCTCCTACGCGGTGCGAAGGACTTGAGCGACGGCTGCCGTCAGGGCTTCCCATGCATCGCGTTCGGCGTCGAGCTGCTTTTCGCCTTTGCGGGTAAGCGAGTAGAACTTGGCTCGGCGGTTGTTTTCCGAAGCACCCCATTTTGCGGCGATCCACCCCCGGCGTTCGAGACGATGCAACGCCGGATACAACGATCCCTGCTGCACCCGCAGGACATCGTTAGAGATTTGTTGGAGGCGTTCGGAAATCGCCCACCCGTGCTGGGGTTCGTTGGCGACGCACCGGAGGATCAGTAGATCGAGAGTTCCTTGGGGAAGTTCAATACGTGGCGGCATGGGTGAGCGTCTCCTTCCCTTGTTGCTTCGACAGGAGAGTACACACGTTCTTGTCGAAGCGCAAGGGGAAGAGCGGATAGCCGCGGGATGCGCCTTCTGGGCTGAAGCCACTTCAAATACCTAAGGCGGATGTCGCGGTTGAAATCGCGACACACAAACCGTAGGAACAAG
>DATAMU010000537.1:0-2171 GCA_036266605.1 Candidatus Acidiferrum sp.
ATATGGGCTGATCGTTGTGCCTAAGACGGCAGTCAGAGTCGTGAAATATTTTGTGTCGAAGGAGATCGACGGTAGAAACATCGAACGTACCGCCGCGCCCCAATCTACGTTCGCGACGAACGCCGTGAGCACGTACGCGAACAGCGCGAGCGTGAGCCACTTCAGATACTTCACGTACGTTGTGTAGCGAATGTATATCTGCAAGACCAGCGATAGCGCGGCGAAGCCGGCGATGTACGGCAATAGCGAACCACCGAGCAGCAACTGCGCGGCTGCGCCCATCGCGCCGAGATCGGCGCCGAGATTGAAAACGTTGGCGAGGCAAAGCAGCGACACGATGGCGAACAGCAGGGGGCGCGGGTAATGCTCTCGCATGTTTGCGGCAATGCCGACGCCGGTCACGCGGCCGATGCGCGCGCAAATCTCCTGAATTACGATCATCAGCGGATAGGAGAAGAGCATGAGCCACGTCATGCCGTAGCCGAACTGGGCGCCGGTCTGCGAATAGGTGGCGATGCCGCTGGGATCGTCGTCGGAGGCGCCGGTGATCAGGCCGGGGCCGAGCTTTTGCAGAAATGTTTTGTTGTTCTGAGGGGCGGGTGTAGGCGACGCGCTGGTTCCGCCAGTGGCAGTTCGCGAGCGATCTGTAGGTGCGGGCACTGCTGGCAATCTAACTGGAATCGTCTGCGTGCGCTATGCAAATGAGAACAACGGTCACTTGCGCAGGAAATCGGCGATCGCCGGCGCCAATTTTGCGTTTTCGCAGCCGGGCGCAAGATGGCCGCACTCGGATTCCAACTCCAGGAGGGGCGCGTGCAGGAGCGTTGCAAAATCGCGCGCCGGCTGCGGCGTTACGGTGTGATCCTGTTTCGATACGACGACGAATACCTTCGCCTTCACGGCGGCAGCGGCTTTGTCCATCGATCCGCCATAGGCGTCCGAAACATCCAGCGCCATCATTGCCTCGCTCTGACGAATCGTATTGTTCGCGTCTTCGGCGTCGGGAACGGTTTCGGCTTTTTTTAGCGCTTCGAGAACCTGCGCGCGCGTGTGAGTGCGGTTGTATTCCGCCGGCGTTTGGAGCATGAGCTCGCCGATTTCAAAGTGAACGAGGCCTGCGGGATTCACCTTGTAGTCGCCGTTGTTCCAGCCGGCGCTGTCTTCGAGTGCGTCGATGTTGATGCGCCACATCACGACGTCGTACGGCGCGACGTGTGGGGACCCGACGATGGGAATCGCTTTGTCCATGAAATCGGGGTACGAGACCATCCACTGGAATGTCTGCATTCCGCCCATTGAAATGCCCATGACTGCTTTGACGTGCTGGATGCCGAGTTTTTTCGTAAGCAGTTCGTGTTCGGTGTTCACCATGTCGTGCACGGCGATTTTTGGAAATTTCATGCGCGGTTGCGCGGCGCTGTTCGATGGCGATGACGACACGCCGTTCGCGAGCGCGTCGATCAGGACGACGTAGTAGTCGGCGTCGCTGATTAGTTTGCCGGCGCCGACGTTTTCTTTCAGTTCGTCCGTCGTTCCGCCCGCCCACGTCGGGAACACGATGATGTTCGAGCGATCGGCGTTCATTTTGCCGAAGGTGCGGTAGCCGATGCGCGCGTCGCGAAGCGTTTCGCCGCTGACCAGCCTGAAGTCGCCGAGGTCAGCAAACTTTTGCTCTTGCGCGTAGCTTGTGGCAGCTAGGCACAGCAATGCCACTAACAATCGGAAAACGAAACGTATACTTTTCATATTTGTTCGTTGCGACGCGGAACTATACGTCGCAGAGATCGACCGCCTGCCGTAGCGAAATCAGCGGATCGCGGTCCTTCGATGGCACGAACTCGTGCGCGACGTAGCCTTTGTAGGAAGTCGCGGCAATCCCGCGCATCACGCCGTCCCACTGGACTTCCTGTGTGCCGTCGAGCTCATGACGACCCGGAACGCCGCCGGTGTGGAAGTGGCCGATCATGTCGATGTTTTTCTGGATCGTGGCGATCAGATCGCCTTCCATGATTTGCATGTGATAGATGTCGTAGAGAGCTTTCACGCGCGGCGAATTGACGGCGCTGAGCACTTCAAAACACCATTTCGATTGGTCGCACATGTAATCGTGATGATCGACTTTGCTGTTGAGCAGTTCGATGACGATGGTGACGCCATTGTCCTCGCCGATT
>DATAMU010000538.1:0-4752 GCA_036266605.1 Candidatus Acidiferrum sp.
CCTCGACGCCGAAGGCGACGACTCCACCGCGGGATGCGGACAGGAAAAGCGCGCCGATCGGGAGCAGCGCGCAGATGGCGACGACAAACCAGCGTTCGCGGCGGACTTTGCCGAGGACGAGCGGTACGAGAGAAACGGGGATAACGAGTTCGGCGAAGGCAGCGAAGTGGTTGCGATTGACGTAGGGACCGAAGGGAATGCCGCCGTAGCGCATCTCGCGGAACCAGTAGAGCTTGCCGTTGAATGTGAGCTGCTGAAGGATACCGAACGTGGAGACGAGAAAACCAAAAATCATGATGAACCAGATGTAGCCGCGCCAATCGTCGGAGAAGCGGAACGCCTGCGTCGCGAGAAAGAGGATGAGGATGTAGGCGACGAGGAGGTTGAGCTCCATGCGCGTGTCATAGGTGGAGGCGGTGGCGCGGAGGAGGAGCTGGCCAAGTGCGATGGCGGCGAGCAGAATCAGCGGCGGGAGCAGCGGAGAGATGTAGACGCGCTTTTGGTCGTCGCTCTTGTCGAAATAAAAGAGGAAGGCCCAGAGGAAGAAGAGGAGGCCGGCGCCGGTTTCGATGATCGCGCGCGCCCAGTCTTCGACGCCGCCGTGAGAGAGGACAGCGAAGGCGATGATTAGGCAGATGGAGAAGCGGAGGAACTTCATGTGGCGGGACCCGGGGACGAGGGTGGCGACTTGGGAGTCGGAGACTTTGGGGGCGCAGCCGCGGGATTCGCGGGCGAGTTTTTTGCGGGCGGATTTTTTGCGGGTGGCGTGGTTGTTTGCGACGCGGTGCCCGGCGCCGTTGACGACCGAGCCACGGCATGAGCTGCGGCTGGCGCTGGCGTCGTGGGTGTCGGCACAACGGGCTGCGCGCTGGGCGCGGGGGTCAGCGCGACATCGTCAATCCACGCCGATCCATGGATGCGGCTGCCGAACTCATCGCTGGGCTTACGGCTGATGCAGACGCGGACTTGGCGCGACCCATCGCCGGTCGCCGTCCAGGGGATGGTGACTTCGGTCCAAGGCTGCGTGCCGTGAATTTCTGGCGTCTCGACGGCGGAGCTGTGCGCGTTCTCGGTCCATTCGAGACGGAAACGCACGCCCTGGTCGGTCGTCAGTGCCTGCGTCTTCACCCAGGCTGAAAATCGATACGACGCGCCGGGCTCGACAAACGCGATGTGGCAGATGCCGGAGAAATCGACGTTGCGGCGACCGTCGAAAATGAGGCGCAGCGAGCGCTCGCCGGAGTGCTTTTCTTTCGCGTCGAACGAAGACTGCACCCCGAGAGAAGCGGGCGCGAAGACCCACGCGAAGCCGCCGCTGTTCACGCCTGTCTCGAAGCCGCCATCCCAAATCAGCGAACCCGGCGCATCGTTCGGCGGAGGATTTAAATCGGCGAGAGCGGCCGCTTGCGTCCAGACGCGATGCGCGTCGTCGATGCGATGTGCTTGCACCAGCGAATCGGTGAACTGGATGATTTGCGAGAGATCGATCCGCGGCTGCGGCTGGAGCGTGCGCAGCCGGTCCCAAACCGTGAGCGCCGGATCCATCGCCGCATCGGCGTCGAGTTCCCGAATCGCGTCGAGGTAAATCGGAGCCGTCGGCGGCAGCACATTTTCGATGATCGAGTTGATGTCGGGATCGAGCCGGTACGAACGCGACACCGCTTCGGCCGCGCGTTTCGGATCGACCGACACCGACTGCCGTATCTCCGCGAACGCCGCCGGAATTTCGTTCTGCCGCAACAAGAAATTGCCGTAACGCCACGCCACTTCGGCCGAGATCGGATATACACGCTTCGCCTGCTGAAACGCATCGCGCGCCGCGGTGGCGTCGCCCTCCGATTCGTAGGCGCCCGCGAGATCGAGCCACGTCGTCGCCGAATGCGGATCGAGTGAAAGCGCGTTGCGATATGCGGCGATTGCCCGCTTCGCGTCGGGCTCCTCGATGTTGTATTGCCAATAGCGCCCGAGCAGAAACCACGCCTCGGGATTGCCGGGCTCGAGCTGCACGGCGCGCTCTTGCCCCTGACGCGTTTCCATACCGGCAAAATGCGCGGCAAGCGCGTTGCGACTGCTCGAATATCCGAGAGCGGCGGCGAGGACTGCGGCGACGAAAAGAAGTGTGGCGCGCGCGATCGAGCTGGAGAGGCGCAGAACCATTCCACGGTACTCTGCCTAACTCCGGCGCGCGGATGCAACCGAAATTTACGAAATAGAAATTGAAGTTGAGGGAGTCAGCGAGCAGTTAACTTACTTGAGGTGTTGCGTGTCAGCCTGCCGGAAGCATGCTCGACGAGAGCGAAGCTAGCTCCTCAGTCGAATCGCGCAAATTAGCCGCCGTTGGAAGCGCTGAACGAATCGTCACCGCGTCCGCGGCGCCGCACATCGATGCCCAGCCGCTTGATCTTCTGGTTCAGCGTCGAAAGCGGAATCATAAACCGCTCGGCCGCCTCGGTCTGGTTCCATCCGGTGCGCTCGAGCATGTCCACGATAATCCGCCGCTCAACCTCGTCCATGATCTGGAACAACGATGGATTCGGCCGGTCAGCGGCCGCACGCGAACCTGGCTCGCCCGGCATCGGCGGCAAAAACTCCGAAAGCTGCAGCCGTACCCCGCGCACGATTTCCTTGCTGCGAATATTGTCGGGCAGCAAATCGACGTCAACGCGCTCGGTGGTCGAGAGCACAACCGCGCGCTCGACAACGTTCTCCAACTCGCGCACGTTGCCCGGCCAGTCGTAGTCCATCAACAGCTTCAGCGAAGCCGGCGTGAACTGCCGCATCGTTTTGTCGTTCTCTTTGCAATAGCGATCGAGGAAATGCGCCAGCAGCGAAGGCACATCTTCGCGCCGATCCCGCAGCGGCGGCAGCTTCAAATGAATCACGTTGAGGCGGTGGTACAAATCCTCGCGGAAGCGCCCTTCGCGCACCAGCGTAATCAGTTCGATGTTGGAAGCCGCTACGATGCGGACATCGACCTTGATCGTTTCGGTACCACCCAGCCGCATGAACTCGCGCTCTTGAATCACACGCAGCAGCTTGGCCTGGGTTTCGTGGCTGATCGTCGCGATTTCGTCGAAGAAAATCGTGCCCTGATCCGCGACCTCAAACAGCCCCTTTTTCGACGCGATCGCGCTGGTAAACGCGCCCTTCACGTGCCCGAAAAGCTGCGACTCCAGCAAATCCACCGGAATCGACCCGGTATTCACCGGCACAAACGCCTTGTCCGCACGCGGCGAAGCCGAATGAATCGCTTTGGCGATGAGTTCTTTACCTGTGCCGCTCTCGCCGCTGATCAAAACGGTGGACCGCGACGGCGCCACCTGCGCAACAAGATCGAACAGCGACAGCATTTTGTCGCTCTTCCCGATGATGTTCGGAAAATTAAATCGCTGCTTCAGCGCCCGCTTGAGCTGGACATTCTCATCGCGTAGACGCCGCGACTCAACTGCCTGCGCGACCTGCGCCAGCAATTCATCGTTGGACCACGGCTTCGTGATGTAGTCCATCGCGCCGCTCTTGAACGCAGCGCGGGCCATGTCGATCGAGCCGTACGCCGTAATCAGCACGACGGAAAGCTGTGGATCGCGCAGACGAATCTCGCGCAGCAAATCGAGCCCATTCCGATCGGGCAAGCTCACATCGAGCAGCAATAAATCGAAAGGACGCTCTTCGAGCTTCGCGAGCCCGCTTGCGCCGGTCTCGGCGCTCGACACGCCGTAACCTTCGCTCGTGAGGAGCATCTCAAGGCCTTCTCGGATTTCTGTTTCGTCGTCGACTACAAGGATGGAGCCCTTAGACATGAACCGCTTTCCTTACCGCGGGGAATTCGACGTGGAAAGACGTGCCCTTGCCGGGGGTGGAACGAACATCAATTTTTCCAGCGTGCTCTTTGATGATGCCATAGCTGACGGAAAGCCCAAGACCCGTGCCGCGTCCGGTCGCTTTGGTAGTGAAAAACGGATCGAAAATACGATGGATATTCTCGCGTGGAATCCCTGCGCCGGTATCGACGACTTCCACTTCCACACTGCCGTTGTGCGCAGCAGTGCGAATTTCGAGCATGCCACCTCCCGGCATTGCGTCGCGCGCATTCAAAAACAGATTCAAAAACACTTGCTGGAGCTTGTTGGCGGAGCCGCGCACCGCAGGCAACGTCGGCCCAAGTTGCTTCACAACTTGAATCTGCGAAGTCTTCAATGGATGCGCCACGAGCGACAGTGTTTCTTCCACCACTCGATTCACGTCCAGGTCGGCTAGCTCCGTCGCGCTCGTGCGCGAGAAATTCAGCAAATTATTGACGATTTCGCTCGCGCGGAACGTCTGCTTCACAATCTTCTCGATGATGCCCTGCCGCGGATCGCCTTCCGGCATCTGCTTCGCCAGCATCTGAATGTAATTCGAGATCACGGCCAGCGGCGTGTTGACTTCGTGCGCCACGCCCGCCGCCAGCAGGCCAAGCGAAGTCAGCTTTTCGGTCTGCGACATCTGCTCTTCCATCCGCTCGCGCTGCGTCACGTCATCAAACAGCAGCAAGCGCCCGATGCGGTCGCCCGACTTGCTCACCAGCGGCGTGATGGAAACGTTCATCGTCAAAACTTTGCCTTGATGGTGCAGCCTCTGCTTATAGATGCCGGTGATTTGTTCCTCGTCACGGCGTGCGGCGATCTCGCTCGCCAGCTCTTCCGGCAGCAGTGCGCGCAACTGATGACCGACAGCTTCGTGCCTCGGCACGTTGAAAAGCTGCTCCATCCG
>DATAMU010000539.1:0-6433 GCA_036266605.1 Candidatus Acidiferrum sp.
GCCGGTCCTCGTTTTGGAGGCTGCTGGTTCCAAATTGGGACGAATACCCCATACCCCCTATGTTTTTTCAAAGAGTGCGCAAGCTGTTTAGAATGAGCGGGTTGAAGATATGCAAGAAAACAAGAGTGTGTATTTTGCTGAAATTAAAAGGCTTAGTGGAGTGCGTAAGTCGACAAGAATGAACTCTGGATGCTGCTGAGGCGTAAAAAAAGCGCCGAATTGGTCGGCGCTTAAGCGATTTTCTAACTGCCAAGTAGGATACCACAGGTTGGGAAATTCTGCAAGACCAATCTTCTACGTCCGATGAATCTTTGACGTTTGAATCGTGCGGACATGGGACGCAGCGTGCTGCGCCCCTACAACTTCGTGGCGAGGGCGGTCTGAGCGGCGATGGCACGCTCAGGTGAACCAGGAGATCAGCAGCCTTCATCGGCGACATTGCCTTAGAAAAAGCGCCCGGCAACCTGCGGAGCAGTCCCAACTAATATTATCATAATTAAGGAGTTAGGTCAGATCTAGCCCGTTTCGTACTGGGACGGGTGGGGTAGGCGTTTGAGCGTACGGGTGTACTTTTTCTTCGGGACTGGGGAGCCATTGGGAGGAAAGGAGGAGGGCGGCATTCTAGACCTGTCCGAAGGGGTAAGTGTCCCAGCGGGCAGCTGAACGTGGGGCCGGGTATCAGGGATTTGGCTCCATTCAGCGGCCAGCAAATCGCGAGAAATCAGCGAGTTCGCGTAGCAGAGACTGGGACGGGACCGGCGGACGAAGGAGTCAGGAATGATTCGCAGGCTCGCGGTGCTGTTGCTCTTGGGCGTGACGGCGGCAAGCGCACAGGAAGTGATGGCTCCCAAGGTTCTTACGACTTCCGATGCCGCGCCGCATGTGACTGGGTCGGCCCCGACGGGCCAAGGCAGCATGTGGCTTGATTCGGGCGGATCGAGCCCGCTGGAAAAGGATTTCGCGGCACGCTTTTTCGTGGAGCAGGGTGTCGTGGTGCGCACGTTCGCCGGGGTCGATGTCGGCGCGTACGTGAACACGACCGACAGCATGGACCAGCACGGCCTGGATTGGAACCGGTTCGCGCGCGGGAGCGCCGGCCTAAAGCTGGTGAAGACATTTAACAACCGATACGTCGGCGGACTGATTCGTGGCGACGTGGGTTACACGGCCGAGCATCGCTTCGTCAGCGGGTCGACAGCGGCGGCGCCTACCTTCGACATCAACTATTGGATCGGCTGGCAGCCGCAACAAGGACGATTGCCCGGGAGCAGCTGGGGAATCGCGGCGCTGAACATCAGCCCGACGGAACTGCACAACACGTTGTTCAACGATTTCGTGAAGCAGGGCGTCGTGGTGTGGAAGGACAAGGATCACGGCACGAGCCGGCCGAAGCCGCAGTTGATTGCCTTCGGGCAAGTGACAGTCGCGAAAGACATGCTGGGCTATGACTGGAACAACTTCGCGCGCGAAGGTGCCGGGGTGGAAATCATGGTGCCGACGGAGCACTCCACGTATGAGGTTGGAACGATGTACCTGTACGAGACGCGAACGGTGATTCCGCGAACGGGAGCGGGCGTGGAATTTTTTATTCGGTTTTGGCACGGCTGGCAGGACGGGCACTAAGAGAAGTAGAAGTTTTGGGTGAAGTGGACGGCTGAGACCCTTCGCTTCGCTCAGGATGACAGCTCTCGCAAAAAAGAGATTCGTGGAAGAGATTCGCAAAAGAGATTGGACAGGAGAAAGGTCCCGAGTATGAAGAAGGCATCGATAGCGTTGATGATCCTGATCGTCGCGGTGGCGCTGAACGGTTGCACATATAGCAGCGGAACGAAGGTGGCGTCCGGAGGGACGAATCCGCCGACAAACCCGCCACCGCCGACGAATCCACCGCCGACCAATCCGCCGCCACCGCCGCCTGTTGGAACTCCGACGCCGGTGGCTCCGACGAATCCAGCTCCTATCGCAATTCCTCCAGCAGGGACTGAAACAACAAATCCGATTCCGGGTACGTGGACGACGCAGACGGAGGCGATGCCGATCAATCCGGTGCACGGCATTTTGTTGACGACTGGCAACGTTCTTTACATCGCGGGCTCTGGGAATTGCCCTCCGGACCTAGCGGGCTGCCCGACGGATTTCGGTTCAGCGACGATTTGGAATCCGACGGCGCACACGTTTAACACGTTCAAGCTGCCGCTTTTCGATATGTTCTGCAACGGCGCGACGCAGCTGGCGGACGGCACGATTTTTATCAACAGCGGAACGGAAACTTACGCGACAGGGCCTGCGGCGGCGATCATGCGCGCTATGCATCACGGCAACGCAGTTCCAGGCGGACGGGCTTCGGTCATGACAGAAAAAACGCCCGGCCATAAAGTTCCCAAAGACGCGACGACGACTAACGACCAGGGATTTGGCGGAACGGCGAAATCGGCAATCTACGATCCAAAGACTTCAACGTTCAAGAATTTGCCGCTGATGCAGGCGGGCCGCTGGTATCCGACGACGACGATGCTTGGCGACGGGCGAGTGTTTGTCTATGGCGGACAAGACGAGAAGGCCGACGACAACGCGCTGATCGAATTCTGGCACAACGACACGGGCACGTATGAAGCGGTCGCACCGACATGCTCCATCGGCGGCGGACCAGTAGGCGACTGCCGAAATATGCACTACTCGGACAACACCCTTCCGGTTCCCGGCGCGCCGGCCCTCTACCCCCGCATGATTCAACTGCCTGACGGACGAATTTTGCACGCGGGTCCCGAGCCGGAAACGTGGATCTTTGATCCGAAGGCACCGGCGACTTCACCAAACTGGACGTACGTGACCTCGAATTTGCAAAACCAGTATCGGTCGTATGGTTCGGTGGTTTTGCTACCGCTGCTACCACAGACGAACTACCAACCGGTGGTGATGACGATGGGTGGAATGGGCGACACGGTGGTGGCGACGAACACGACGGAATTGATCGACATGTCGGAGGCGAACCCGATGTGGGTGGCAGGCCCCGCGATGTCTGCACCGCGAGTGGAAATGAACGCGGTACTTTTGCCGACGGGCAAGGTTCTTGTGGTGGGCGGTAGCGCGAATGATGAGGACCACACCACGGAAAGCTTGACTGCAGATCTATACGACCCGCTGACGAACTCGTTTACGCAGGTTGCGTCGAATAGCTGGGCGCACCTGTACCACAGCACCGCGGTGCTGCTGCCGGATGCGTCGGTGGTCCTGAGCGGCGGAAATCCGCAACAGGGTTCGTTCGAAGCGCGCATGGAAGTCTACAAGCCGCCGTACTTCTATAACGCGGACGGTTCGTTGGCGACGCGTCCTTCGTTGACGGGAACGCCGGCGACGATCACTTATGGCCAGACGTTCCAAGCGACGACAAACGGCAACATCGCGAGCGTTGTGCTGATTCGCGAAGGTGCGGCGACGCACGCGTTCGACATGTCGCAGCGGCTGATCGGGCTGAACTTTGCGGTGAACGGCACGACGATGGGAATCGCGGCGCCGCCGAACTCGACGATTGCGCCGGCTGGGCCGTACTTGCTGTTCGTGGTGGATAAGAACGGCGTTCCGTCGGTCGGGCAGGTAGTGATGGTCCAATAATGAAAATCTGCGCACTCATCGCGGCGAAGAATGAGGCAGTTGCGATCTGCATGACAATCGACAGCATCATCCAGGCAGGTGTCCCGAAAGAGGACGTTTACCTGGTGAGCGACGGCTCGACCGATGCAACGGTGGAGCTGGCGGAGACGCGAGGAATCAATGTGCTCGCGTTAGCGGTGAATGGCGGGAAGTCAGTGGCGATCGCCAAGGGCATCAAGCACTTCAATTTGAAGTCGTATGACTTGCTGGCACTGGCGGATGCGGATACGACGTTTGAGGCCGGCTACTTCGATGCGATGAAGGATGCGTTCGAGAAGAATCCGAACGCGGCGATTGCGTGCGGGAAGGTAAAGTCGCGACCGAAGAATTGGCTGACGGCGTGGCGTGCGTTGCAGTATGCGGTCGGACACTGGTTGATTAAGGAAGGGCAAAACGCGCTAAGAACGATCAATGTGGCCGCGGGATGCTGCTCGGTGTTTCGCATGAGCTTGTTCGATGAGATTTGGGAGAGCAAGCCGAGCATTGTCGAAGACATGATGGCGACGCTGCGCGCGCATGACCTTGGGTACGATGTGATTTATGTGCGCGAAGCGGTGGTGATTACGGCGGACCCGCAGGATTTGTTTCGATCGTATTCGCGGCAACTGATTCGGTGGAACGGCGGAGCGTGGACGTGCACGCGGCAGCTCAAGATGTGGGGCAGCACGCGGCGGATCGCGCTGGAGACGCAGCTGGTGTTGGGCGAAGGGCTGGTGACTTCGCTGCTGCTGGTGTTTATGCCGGTGTGGTACGTGCTGTTTCCGCGGACGGTGGAGACGTGGTTCACGATCGACAGCGGATTTATGTTCTTGAGCGCGGCGATCGCGTCGGTAACGCAGAAGCGATGGGACATCATTGCATACTCGCCGTCGTACATTGTGCTGCGATTTGTGGATTCGTATTTGTTTCTGCGTAGCTTTATAAAAGCGTTTTTTCAGACGCAGTCCAAGCAGCTGTCGTGGCAGAGTTCCACGCGGTATAAGTTGACGTAGGGCGCGCGAGTTTCACTTTTCAACGTTCCTTGAGCTTCGGCCCAGGACAAGAGAAAAACAAAGCTCGACAGGGTTGACGGCTGGGCAAGCTGGGGCGCCACAGTGCTGCGCCCGTACATGACCTCGATTGGACTTGGCGTCCAGTCGGGGATTTGTTTTTTGGGGCGCGAGCAAAAGACTGGGCGGAGTGAGCGGGGGCGTCGTTGCGATTTGGCGTTGGGGTTGAATCTAAACCCGCACCCTTGAAAAGCACAAGGGTGCGGCACCCAACTGCCGATTTCGCGCGGTTCTACCAACGTTTCATTGGGATTTGTTATGTCGCAAAATGCGACGTTGGGGCGGGTACTGCCGGGATCTAAACTGGAATCTCAGTACTACCAATCCGAAGGTTGGACAAAAGTCAGGTCCGACGTACCCTTGGTTCTTTTTGGGGGATGCCTAGAATTGAAGTTGCCACTGTTGTATCCGACGCATAAGGGGTGTGACACAACAGCGGCAGGAGAAAGTAATGTACGCAGGATGGTATCTTTCGGGACCCAGCACCGTTATCCATCTATGCGCCAAGTATTTCGTTCCGTTCTGGCGCAAGCTGAGCTTCTAAGAGGGATCCTTGACCGCCAGAGAGCGGCTGCGCGATGCAAAGCGCAGACGTCCCTGGCATGAAGAGGCCGAAAGCAAAAACAAACTATTTATTGATCGAAGTAACGTTCGTTCGTATTGGTTAGGGCGGCTCGGGCGAATATTTAGTTCGCCGAGGCGAGACCGCTTGCGACGGCGTTGAACAACGTGCCGTTGCTCAGATCCTGTTCCAAATTCCAGATCATCACGCCGGCGAGTTGCTGGTTTTTGACGTACGTCATCTTTGCTTTGATGGACGTAGGGTCTTCGTACGTCCAGAAGTGGCTGCCGTCGAAGAGGTACGGCGAGCCGCTGACCGAGTCACGATAGGTCGTGAACTTCGACTGAGCCGCCATGATGGTGGAGTAATTCGCGCCTTGATTGAGCGGATTGCCGGGCTCAAACAGGCCGTGGTCCTGGTTCGGCACGCTGCCCCATTCATAGCCGTAGAACGGGATGCCGAGCGTGAGTTTGCTCGCCGGCATTCCCGCCGCTTCGTATCCCTCGATACTTGAGCTTGCGTTATCGGTCGGCGAAGGATCAAACGACGAACGATAGAGCGGAGCGAGCAAGCCGGTCTCGTTGTTCCACGGGCCGGCATAGTCGTAGGTCATGACGTTAACGTAGGTCAAATATTTCGAGACCGTGGGCATGTCGATGTATTGCCACGCCCACTGGCCGTTCGGACCGGCGATGGAGAGCGTATAGCCGCTCTTGATCGCGTCGAGTTGGCTGCGGAATTCCGAGAGCAATCCTGAAAAGTTAGAACGGTCGGTGGCCGACGCGGGGAACTCCCAATCGATATCGAAGCCGTCAAAAATACCCGCCTGAGTGATTCCACTCCCGAAATTTCCCTTAATGTACATGTTGATGCAGCTCTGCACGAACGCGGAGCGGTTCGCCGCCTTGGCTGCGTTGGCGATCAGACTCGGAGCGACGCTGCCGCCGCCGATCGAGACGATGATTTTGAGATTGGGATACTTCGCCTTGAGTTCCTGGAATTGATGGAAGGTGCCGCCGAAGCTACCGCTGTCAGCTGCGCCGCTGACCGAGTTACCGGCGGAGACTTTGGCGGTGAAGTCGTCGGCGGTGTTAAAGCTGGCGCACTTATTGTTGACGATGTTGGCGAAGGCGAAATTGATGTGAGTGAGATTGTTGATCGAACCGTTGGA
>DATAMU010000540.1:0-1504 GCA_036266605.1 Candidatus Acidiferrum sp.
TTACGAGCGACCGAACTTATAAGAAGGCGCGCGCGGCGGAAGATGCGTTGAATGAGCTGGAGCGGTGTGCGAACGCGCAGTTTGACGGGAGCATCGTGGTCCTGTTTGTGCGGGCGATGCGGCAGTTGCCGAATCCGGTGATTGAGGTGGCGTCGCTGGTGAGGAATTCGTAAGGTTGCCTTGTGCGCTTTGGCGTGGGTTGGGACTGCGATTCCTTGAACGGATTACATTGTGCGGACTTGAGGCGCAGCAGTGCTGCGCTCGTACAGAAGCTGTCTGATCTCGACTATCCTTTCTGACAATGCGGGCGTCCAAGGCGGTAAGGGATCTGGTGCTCTTGTGCCTGGATGGTCTTGTGGTTTTGCCCTTCTACAAAGCGGATGGAGAATCGATATGAAGCGGGTGAGGCGCGTTTGTTTGTTGGTGATTCTTGTGTTGGTGGCGATTTCGCCGTTGTTTGCGTGAGCTCGCGGCGGGTCTCACAAGTTGGGCAGCGCAGAAAGGCGTGGCTCCGCGATCGATCGAGACAAGACGCAGCGACCGGGCGGGGCAAGCCCCGCCCCTACAAAGGGCTCGACGCGGGGGCCGGGCGCGCACCTAGGCGCGATGCAGAGAATCTAGCCGGCGACTGCGAGCCGGTGTTGGCGGGTGAGGTTGCCGGTGCGGGTCTTGTAGCGGTCGACTTTGCGGAGGCATTCGCGCAGGCGTTTGCGGGCTTTGTGCACTTGGGATTTTGAGTTGCCGACGCTGCAATCGAGGATTTGGGCAATTTCGTTGTGTTCGTAGCCGTGCAGGTCGTGGAGCAGAAACATCCGCTTGTAACCCTCCGGAAGACTTTCGATCGCGGTTTGAAGATTGACGCGGTCGAACATGCCTGTCAGACGGACGTCGGCTTCGCCGATTTCCAACTTTTGACCTGAGTCGTCGTCATTCGTCCTCGTGATTTCGTCGAGAGAGGTAAGGTGAGCTTTCTTTTTGCGGAAGCTCATGAGGACGACGTTCGCGGTCAGGCGATGGAGCCATGAGGAAAAGGCGGACTCGCCGCGGAAGGTGTGGATTTTGCGGAAGAGCTGAAGGAACGCTTCCTGGGCAAGATCCTCGGCTTCGCAGGGATCGCCAAGCATGCGGAGGCAAAGACCGTAGACTCGGCGGGAGTGCTGGCGGTAGAGATCTTCGAACGCGGCGGCGTCACCGCGTTGAGCGCGAAGGATTGTTGCGTCGAGCTGGACGGTTGGCGCCGTCGTGGGAATTGGCGTCTTGGTGGAACGCGTCTGGGAATTCGGGAGTCGTTTCATTGTGTCTCTTTGGGCGCGGGGCGGTTACGTTGATCCAATAGCGATATGGTGTCGCGATGGCGATGGAGGCTTGTCATCGAAGCGTCATAACAGTGTCAAGTTGTCTGCGAGAAGTAAAAGCAGCGGATTTACAGGGCGAGTACTCCGGTTTGACGTGGCGGCAGCGGATTGGGTGAGCAGCACGTGTGCGAGCCATGCTGCGATATGCT
>DATAMU010000541.1:0-2375 GCA_036266605.1 Candidatus Acidiferrum sp.
GGATTCCGCCGAAATAGTCGGGGCTCGCGCTTCCCACCGGGATGAACACAAGGTTGTGCTCCGCATCCACCGAAAGCGTGGACCACGCGTTTCCCGCTCCAGTCCGCGGCTTCGTGTCCTTTCCCCATGGAATCGGATCCCAACTCCACCGCTGTTTTCCTGTGCGCGCATCGAACGCGCGCACAATTCCGCGCTCGAGCCGAACCGCGCGGTTGTCGCCAATCGACGAGCCCGTGATCACCAGATCGCCCGCGATCGCCGGCGCCGACGTCACCTGGTAGTTGCCCACGTCTCGCAACTCTACGTCGCGCGTCAAATCCACTTGCCCTTCCGTCCCAAAGTCCGCGCAAGGCTTGCCCGTCTGCCCATCCAGCGCAATCAGCCGCGCATCGATGGTCCCTATGAAAATGCGCATCGCACACGGCGAACCACGCTTCGCTTTAGCATCGTGCCACGCCGAAACTCCGCGATTCGTCGCCTCCGAATAATCGTGCGTCAAATCAATGTCCGGATCGAACTCCCAAATCTTCGTTCCCGTAGTAGGGTCGAGCGCCAACACGTGCCCCCACGGCGTGCTGAGATAAAGCTTTCCGTCCACCAAAATTGGCGTGACCTCAAATGTCGCCTTCTCGTTCAAATCTCGCTTCTCGTCGAGCGCGCCCGTGCGAAACGTCCACGCCACTTTCAGCTGCCCGACGTTGCTTCGGTCGATTTGTTTTGCTTCCGAGAAGCGTGCTCCGCCCGGATCATTTCCATAGTTTGGCCAGCCCACATCTTTCGTCTGCGCGAGGCAGTTTGGTGTTCCAAACGCGCACAGAATCGCCATCGCGATCACGGTCCAAACTCCATTTGTGCTTCTCACAAGAAATCGCTCCATCGGTGTCACCGCCAACAGTCACTCATCATTCCAGACTAGTTCTGCGCGAATAGAATCGATGCACATGTGCGTGCGAGCAACGCCCCGGGGACAACCGGGCCGAATTGCGCGACGACCGGGCCAGTACTACACTCCAAGCGCCTCGCGCCGAACGCATCCTTCTCGGCTCGACGGTCCATCTAACTCTTGTAACCAAAATTCACTTCGCCCCTTCTAACCCGAGGCGATACTTTCGCAGGCGGACACTCAATGAAAAGAAATCTGCTCATCGCACTCTCCGCATCTTTATTTTTGATCGTGACTGCCCAGGCCCAGAGGCCCGGCGGCGGAAGCCCAGGCCAGGGCGCTTCTTCAAGCCCAAGCGGCAACGCGAACGGAAACATGAACGGCGGCACGAACAACCGCCAGCCCGACATGGATTCGCTCATCCGTCAGGGCCACGCCGGCAGCTACTACGGCGGCACCGTCAAGGTCTCCGAAGGCGCGCTGCCCTGGGATCCGATCCTGATCAACGTCGTTTGCAACGGGGATACGAAGTACACGACGGTGACCGATCCAAAAGGCAACTTTCTGATCGCGCCGAAGCAGGGCGACGCCGCCGCGAACGCGGCTGCTTCGACGCCGAATGGTCCCGGCGATCAACAGAATAAATTTGCCGCGCAGTATGTCGGCTGCAACGTGCAGGCTGCGTTGCCTGGATACGAATCGAGTTCGGTGACGATCGCGCAGCGCAACCTCACCGACGATCCGAATGTCGGAACGATCTCTCTCAAGCCTGCTGCGAACGCCGCGGGGGCGTCCACGAGTGCCACCACGGCAGCTGCTCCGAAAGACGCGGTGAAAGCTTACGAGAAAGCCCGCAGCGAGTGGGCAGAGAACAAGCCCGACAAAGCTCAGAAAGATTTGCAGAAGGCCGTGCAAATCGATCCGCAATTCGCAGAAGCTTGGTATCAGCTCGGCAAATTGCAGGAAGTGCAAAAGTCGCCGGACGCGGCAAATTCGTTTCAGAAGGCTGTTGCTGCCGATCCGAAATTCGCTCCGCCTTACGAGCATCTCGTACAGAGCCAGGTGCAGGCCGAAAAGTGGCAGGATGTACTCGACAACACAAACAAAGAGTTGGAAATGAATCCGGCTGGTTCGCCGCGCCTCTTCTACTACAACGCCGTCGCCAACATGAAGCTGAACAAGAATGACGCGGCCGAAGAGAGCGTCAAAAAAGCCATCGCCGCCGATCCGCAGCACACCGAGCCGAATGCCGAACAGCTGTACGCTGTAATTCTGGCGAACAAACAGGACATCCCGGGCGCGCTCGAGCATCTGCGCACCGCTGCCAAATACATGCCGCCAGGCCCCAACGCCGATCTCGTGAAAAAACAAATCGCCCAGTTGGAAGCAGCCGCCCAACCGCAATCGAAGTAGGAAGCACCGTACTTTCGGCGATGGCAACGCAAAGTTTCGCGCCCCGTGCGCTTGCCATCGCCCCGCCTTTTCCGTATAA
>DATAMU010000542.1:0-3622 GCA_036266605.1 Candidatus Acidiferrum sp.
TTCAACAAGCTCCGCCGGCGTCTCATTCAATTGCTTCTCAAATTCTTCCCGCCACTTCGCGACTGTGTCTCGACTGATGGTCCACAACACTTCCGCCGTACTGCGGCTCGACGCGGCGGCGTTCGCTTCGTGCGCGGCGCGCGCTAAAAACGGAATCGCTTCGTGTTCGCGTTCGCACTCGACGAGCAGCACTCCTAAATTTCCTGCCACCTCAAGATTCATCGGATCGAGTTCCAGCGCGTAGCGAAACCCCTGCTCCGCCTCCGCGAACTGATTCTTCGTAAACTGCGCCACCGCCCAGTCATTCCACCGCTCGCACGTTTCTTCCTGCGCCAGCGCTTCCCCGAACAATCGCAGCGCGCCTTCTAAATGTTGCTTGTCCATCAGCTCCAGCGCTTGCTGATGCTTTGCGCGAGCCAACTCCGCACGTCGCGTAAGTTCCCCATCCATGCGAACGCACCTTTACCCACCGGAACGAAAAGCATCCGCATTGCCAACACCACGCGCTAAAAATTAAGGAGTTTTAATTTCTGGAGGCTTCCCATCCGTCGAAGCACACCACGACCGAGAACGGGTACATTTACTTCGCGCAGAGATAGCTAGGCGCGAGCGGCTCGCGATTTCGCCGTCGACATTTCGACTTTGTCGGCGGCGCTTTTGACGCGGGCGTCCCACGTCTTGCGCAGTTCTTCACGAGCTTGCAACACGTAGGCTTTCGCTTCGTCGAAGCTGCTATAGACCTTGCGGCCCTTGATCATGTTGCACGCGCGGCAGCACGCGACTAAATTCTGCGGATTTTTCTTTCCTTTACGAGCGCGCGGCACAACAAAATCGACCGACATAGCGAGCGCATTGTCAAAACTCGCCATGCCGTCGAGTCCGCAGTACTGACACCGATAGTGGTCCCGCTCCAGAATTTTCACACCTTCTTCTATGCTGACAGGTTGAGAAACCAAGGAGAGGGTCATGAGGTCCAAAGGCATCGAACACCTCCTCGAAGCGACCGCGTTTGGGGGCGGCGTCTCCGAATCTGACCGATTTGCGCCGAAACTACGCCAGCAAAACGTTGGTGTCAAGTGGCGAGCGTGTGCTTGCGATTCACGACGAGGCGCTCGCGCCGATCCGGGATTGCATTCTCTCGTGTAGACACTAGACTCATAGCGCCGTTGCTCGAACGAATGCATGAGATTGCATCTCAGCTGAGCGACGGAAGGGTTGCGCAGACCGGAGCGTGGAATGTCATTGAAGAAAGAATACTGGCAAGGGGTGTTGGTTGCGATTGCGCTCGCCGTGGGGATTTATTTTCTCGCGCATGGATGCTCGAAAAAAGCGAGCGCCGAAGCGGCGACCTTGCGGGACGCGGGCAACGCTAATGCGACTTACGATCTTGTGATTTCGGGTGGTCGGGTGATGGATCCGGAGTCCAAGTTGGACGCCGTGCGCAACGTCGGGATTCGCGATGGAAAAATCGCGTCGATTTCGACTGCTTCCCTTTCCGGTAAAACGACGATCGATGCGAAAGGGCTTGTGGTCGCGCCAGGATTTATCGATCTGCACGAGCACGGAGCGGAACCGCGCAACTATCAGTTTCAGGCGCACGACGGAGTGACGACTTCGCTGGAACTTGAAGTTGGAACAGACGACGTCGCGAAGTGGTACGCGGCTCGCGAAGGCAAAGCGCTCATCAACTATGGAGTGAGCATCGGGCACATTCCCGTGCGGATGGCGGTGATGCACGATACGGCTTCGTGGATTCCAACGGCGGACGCGGCGCGACGCGTTGCTACTGACGACGATATGAAACAAATGCTCGCGTTGATGGATCGAGGATTTCGCGACGGCGCGGTCGCGGAAGGAATGGGAATCAACTACACGCCTGCAGCGACCCATCAGGAAATCATTGCGATGTTTCGCGTTGCAGCGAAGAACAATGCGTCGGTTCACGTACACATGCGCTACAGCGGAATGAAGGAACCGACGACCGGGCTAGCTGCGCTGGAAGAAGTGATCGCAGCGGCCGCAGAAACCGGCGCGCAACTGCATGTCGTCCACATCACCAGCATGGAATTGAGAGCGACGCCGGATGCAATTGCGATGATCGAAGGCGCTCGGAAGCACGGCATCGACGTGACGACGGAAAACTATCCTTACACTGCGGGCAGCACGTCGATCGAATCGACGGTCTTCGATCCGGGCTGGCAGGAGGCGCAAGGAATTACGTTCAAAGACTTGCAGTGGGCCGCGACTGGCGAGCGGTTGACGGCCGAGACGTTTGAGAAATATCGCAAAGAGGGTGGAATCGTGGTGATTCACTCGATTCCGGAGGAAGACGTACGCATCGCGCTCTCGAATCCCAACATCATCGTAGCGAGCGACGGGATGCGGATAACTGGACCGAAGGTTCATCCACGCGGACAAGCGACGTATTCGCGCGTGCTAGGGCACTATGTTCGTGACGAGAAAGTGCTCGATCTGATGACAGCGCTACGCAAGATGACCTTGCTGCCAGCGCAGCGACTGGAGAAGCGCGCGCCTGCGTTTCACGACAAAGGGCGCATTCGCGTGGGCGCGGACGCGGACATTACCGTATTTGACGCGGCGCGGATCATCGATAAGGCGACGTTCGAAGATCCGCTGGAATATTCGGAAGGGATACAGTTTGTGCTTGTGAACGGGACACCGGTGCTGAAAGATGGGCAGCTTGTCGAGGGAGTTCTGCCGGGCCGAGCAGCGCGCGCGCCGATTTCACACTAGTTCTCTGTTGCCGATGAGCAAACCCAATACAACTCAACCGATCACAACAGCGATGAACCCAGGGGCGCGGGCTTCGGTATACGCCGGATTTCTCGGATGGACGCTGGACGCGTTCGATTTCTTCGTGGTCGTATTTTTGATCGACACGCTGGCGCATCATTTCGGCGTGCCGAAGAAAGATATTGTGCGCACGATGACGGCGACGCTGGCGATGCGACCGGTGGGCGCGGTGTTGTTCGGATTGTTGGCAGACCGGTTCGGGCGGCGTATCCCGCTGATGTGCAACGTGATTTATTTTTCGGTGATCGAGTTGCTGTGCGGGTTCGCGCCGAACTATACATTTTTCTTTGTCATGCGGGCGCTGTTTGGGATCGGCATGGGGGGCGAGTGGGGCGTGGGCGCGTCGCTGGCGATGGAGGCGGCGCCGCCGAAGTGGCGCGGGATTTTGAGCGGGATCTTGCAGAGCGGATACTCGATCGGGTATTTGCTGGCGGCAATTGCGGCGCGATTTTTGCTGCCAGTCTGGGGATGGCGCGCGATGTTTTGGGTCGGGGCGCTGCCTGCGCTGCTGGCCCTGTATATAAGGACCAAGGTTCCGGAGTCGGAAGCATGGAAGCAGCATCGCGCGGCGTCGACCGGCGAGGTGTTGCGCGTTGTAGGGCGGGAGTGGAAGCGGTTTGCGTATCTCGTCGTGCTGATGACGTTCATGATGTTTTTGTCGCACGGCACGCAGGATCTGTATCCGGACTTCTTGCAGGAAGTACACAAGGTGTCGGCGGCGGCGCGCGCGAATATCGCGATGCTTTACAACGTCGGCGCCGTTTTGGGCGCGATCGTTTTTGGGCATATATCGCAGACTACGGGCCGG
>DATAMU010000543.1:0-2080 GCA_036266605.1 Candidatus Acidiferrum sp.
TCGTCGTCAGCGGCAACGTGCCCAAACTCCGGCCTATCGCCAAACCGCCCGTCCCATCGCTGATCCCATTCGCCGCCGCATCCGCAATGAACGCCGGCAAATACGGATTCGCAAAGTTCGGATGGTTGAACAAGTTGTACGCTTCGACGCGCAACTCCAGCTTCAATCGTTCCGTAATCGCCGTATTTTTGAAGATCGAAAAATCAAATTGCCGGAAGTGCGGCCCCACCAGCGAGTTCCTTCCCTCGTTGCCGAAGTGAAAACTTCCCGTCACGCAATTTGTCGCCGCCGTCCCGCCCACCAGCGTGCACGGCACCGCAAACGAAGTCAGATTCAAAAAATTGAACGGATCGCTGTGATTGTATGAAACCGGCCCAACCACATCCGGCCGCCCAAAAAATTCGCCGCTGCCGTCGTAGTCGTCCTCAAAATTGTAGTTGAGCTGGAACGGCTGCCCCGACTGCACCGTCACGATGCCGTTCACGCCCCACCCGTCGGTCAGCTTCTTCCAATCCCCATGCCGGTTCGGGAATTGATAAATAAAATTCCACGTGAAGCGGTTCCGCACGTCGAAGTTCGAATTCCCGCGATTTCCGCTCGGATTCGTCGAATCATTCGGTTGCGCCGCGTTCGGCACAAAATCTTCGCCGTCGCTCGCTGTGTCGATTGAGTGCGACCACGTGTAGTTCACCGTTGAAGTCACGCCGTGCCAATCGTTCACGCGCCAGCTCGCCTGCATCGCGTTGTAATTTGAACTCGCCGAGCTCTCCTCATAGTTGATGTAAAAATACGGGCTCGTCGACGCAAACACACGTGGCACGCAGCATCCATTCGTCCCGTAGTCATACGCATCGATCGCCGCCTGCCCCGGCTGGTTGATGTCGCGAAAGCGAAACAGCTTGTGCCCCTGCGATCCGACATATCCAACCTGGAGCACGGTCTTCTTCCCAAGCTGCTGCTGAAAATTCAAATTGAAATTTTCCATGTACGGCGTGCGCAAGTGCGGATCGACGCCAAACGCATCGCCCATCGGCGCCGGCGCTCCGTACACAGGAACCGTCGGATCCAGCACCGCCGCCGTCACGCTGTTAAACGAAATTGGATTCGGCCCAAATCCGTTGTACGCCGGCCCCGGATCGAATCCGCTGTTGAACGGCAAATGCCCCATGAAAAAGTCCTGCGAGAACGCGTCATAGAAAATTCCGTATCCCGCGCGCACTACCGTCGTCCCCTTGCCCGACACATCCCACGCCACGCTCAAACGCGGCGCGAAATTTCTGTGGTCCGGGTTATACAAATTCTTCCCACCCAGCGTGATCAACGAACCGTCAGCCGAGTTGATATTCGTGAACAAATCATGCTTCTCCTGCATCACGCCGTAATAATCCCAGCGCAATCCCAGGCTCAACGTCACATTCTTTTTCAGGCGGTAGCTGTCTTGCGCGTACAACGAATGCGAATTCTCAAACGTATTCCGATTGGTATCGCCGAAAATCTGCGTCCCGCCATCCGGAATCCCCGCCAGGAAATCGCTGAAGCTCCCGAAATCCAGCGTCCCGCGCGCCGTCCGATTGAAAATCTGCGACACCGAAGTCCGCCGGAACTCATACCCAAACTTCATGTCGTGACGCCCGCGCTTCCACGACACGTTGTCGATGAAGTGCCAGTTCGAATCTACGCGCGAACGTGGATCGCCCTTATCCGCGCCCAACTGCGCGAACGGCGACACCGTAATCGTCGGCAATCCAAAATTGAACGCCGTCGCTCCCGTATTCAACCCAATCGTCGACGGATCGAAGCTCCGATCCTCCGGAAAAAATCCCTCCGCGAAACGGTTCCACCCCAGCCGCGCCTCATTCACGATCGACGGCGTCAGCGTCGCCACTTCCGAAATCGACACAAGCTGCACGCGCGTCGGCGTAAACGTGTTGTAGTTCGGCAGCAATCCTCCGCCGGTCAGCGCCAGCGGAAAGCTCTGGCTGCTGTCGCCGAAATAATATCGGCCCGTCAGCAAATTGTTCGTGTTGATCTGGTGATCCACCTTCGCGATCATGCTGTCCACGCGATTCGAAAACGGCGT
>DATAMU010000544.1:0-2140 GCA_036266605.1 Candidatus Acidiferrum sp.
TTTTGGCGATTGCAAAGACAAACACACGCTTTTCGCTGCTTTGCTACAGGCAGTCGGCGTCAGTTCGTATCCGGTTCTGATTCACTCGTCGATCAAGCTCGATCCCGAAGTTCCGACACCGGCTGTCTTCGACCACCTCATCACCGCGATTCCAAAGGGCGACAAATTCGTATGGCTCGACACCACCCCTGGTGCAGCTCCGTTTGCCGCGTTGCAACAGCCCCTCCGCGGCAAACTCGCATTAGTCGTATTGGATGGCAACAAGGGTCAACTCACCAACACGCCGAAAGACGCGCCTTACCCCACTTTCGAGCGCTTCACCATGGACGCGACGCTCAGTAAGGACGCCGTGCTCGACGGAAAAGCGCTAATCGAGAGCCGCGACGATGGTGAAATCATGCTTCGCCTCGCCTTTCGCAATACGCCGCAATCGAAATGGAACGAACTGGTTCAGGCCATCATTCGCGCATTAGGCTTTGCAGGCACCGTCGAAGATGTCGTTACCACTCCGATCGACGATACTTCCAGCCCCTTCCGGATTACCTACAACTATCACCGCACCGACTACGGCGACTGGCCGAACCACCGAATCACTTTGCCGTTTCCATATCTCCTGCTGCCGCAACTGTCACCCGAAGAAGAAAAGGCGGTCGGTGCGATTCCTCTCGGCGACGCGAAAGACATTACGTACGAAGTCCGCGTCACCTTGCCCACAGGGTTTTTTCCGGCTGTCCCTGAATCCATCGAGGAAGCCGACTCGTTCTTAAGATATGACTCGACCTACAAACTCTCGGGGTCGGTGTTCGAAGGCACGCGCCATCTTCGTCTGCTTCAGCAGTGCGTGGCTCCCGGCGACCGCAACTCCTACGTCAGCGTCAACAAGCTGATCTCTGACGATGAATCGCGATGGATCGTGCTCACCACAAACACGCTGCCGCCTCGCTACCAGTCGTCTAATCCTGAGATACAAAAGCTCCTGGAGGATGCCTATCACTCGATGCAGCAGGGTGCTCCCCACGCCGCCGCGGAATCTCTGGAAAAGGCCGTCAAAATCGACCCGAAGCAAGCCAACGTATGGGTGTTGCTTGGGTACGCGCGTTCAAACAACCCGCAGCAGTATCCGTCCGCTATCGAAGCATTTCGAAAAGCGATCGCGCTCGAACCATCCAACTGGGAAGTGTATTTTGCGATGGCTTCGGCACAGTGGGCGAAAGGCAAGTTCTCTGACGCTGTTCAGACTTATCGGGACGCAGTCAAGGCGTTGCCCGACGATTTGAGATCGAAGCGGGCACTAGCTGGCGCGCTGGTTATAACCGAGGATTTCGCCGGTGCAGAACCCCTCCTCGAAGATCTTTCCGACGCGAATTTTGAGCCGCCCGTCACGTATGACTTGGCACAAACCTACCTGCAACTGGGTAAGCACGATGATGGCATGAAGCTGCTCCAGAAAATGCTCGACGCCGACCCTCACGGCGAAACATTGAATTCCGTTGCGTGGGCGCTCGCCGAAGCAAAATACAAATTGCCCGATGCGCTGAAATACGCCAAGCAGTCCGTTCAGGAAGCGGAGGATCAGACCTCGACGGAACCAGGCCAACTTCGGCCATTGATGTACAACCTGGCCGCGCGATGGGACACGCTCGGTTGGGTCTATTTCCAATTAGGCGATCTCGATTCGGCCGAACGTTACTTGGCTGCGGCCTGGAAGATTTGGCCGTCCGGAGAAGTCGGCGGACACCTCGGCGACTTGTACGCGAAAAAAGGCGATGCCGCAAAAGCACACTACATTTATTCGCTCGCGCTGGCATCGCTCACAGGAAGCGCGGTTGGTCCCATACGCGATAAGTTGACGGCTAAAAACGGCTCGATCGGCTTTGACCCGAAAGTCGCGGAGCAACTCCAGAGCCGCCGCACTTTTACGCTGAAGCATTCCGTGAGTTCCGAAACATCTGCCGACTTTTTGCTGGTTCTGAGCAATGACCCAAAATCGAATCAGATCAATCTTGTAAAAGGCGACGACAGCCTGCGAAAGATAATTCCGGAAATTGCCCGCCTCAAATTCGATCTCGAATTTCCCGACGACAGCCCCACCCGCCTCTACCAGAGCGCAACGCTTCACTGCTCCGTCGTGCGCCATGAT
>DATAMU010000545.1:0-7529 GCA_036266605.1 Candidatus Acidiferrum sp.
ACTTCAGCACCATTCACCGCATACGATTTCTTGATCGGATCACGTTCTTGTTGTCCTGCGGATTTCTTCCCGCATTTGTTTCGCGATGAGCATTCGCATCGTGATTCGCACTTCCGTCGCGATATAGTCGGTGTGTGAGCAAAGCACCGGCAAAGATCGGACTGATTTCCGACACGCACGGGTTGCTGCGCGAAGAAGCGTTGACCGCGCTGCGCGGTTCCGAACTGATCGTGCACGCAGGCGATGTCGGCGACCGGGACATCCTGCCGCAACTCCGCAAAATAGCTCCGGTTGTCGCGGTTCGTGGCAACGTAGACACCGAAGAATGGGCCCGTCGCGAATTGCCCGAAACCGCCGTAGCGCAAGCGGGCGATGTTTCAATTTATGTTTTGCACGATGTGCATGCTCTGGATTTGGATCCGCTCGCTGCAGGCTTCCAGATCGTCGTTAGCGGCCACTCGCACAAATATCTACAAACCGAAAAAGCCGGCGTTCTCTACATAAATCCAGGCAGCGCCGGCCCGAGGCGTTTTACGTTGCCGATCACGGTGGCGCGGTTGGATTTGGCAGTGCGCCCCTGGCAGGTTGAGTTTGTGGATTTGGAGAAGATTTAGATTCACGCAAAGTTGCTTCGGGAACGATATCCCTTCGAGCGAAACGATACGTGCTATTTGAAGCTACCGCGTCTCTTTTTTAGTGCCCCTTGTAAGGGTCCCGCCTCAGATATCGATGTATTTGCAGTTTAACGCCCCGGTGCTAGACTCCCCCGCATGGCCAAGAAAAAGGCAGCACCTAAAAAATCGAAGAAACAGAAGCCCGCGCCGAAGAAAGCAAAGGCCAAGGCGAAGTCTTCCACAGTGAAGGCGAAGAAGTCCGCACCCGCCAAAGCGAAAGTGGTAGCGAAGAGTAAGGCTACCGCCAAGGCGACCGGTAAAGTCGCCGCCAAGCCGAAGGCCGCCAGGGCGCCAGTTGCCAGGGCGCGCACAGCGCCGCGACGCGAGGCAGCCGACTCCGACACGGATTTCCGCGCAAATCAGGAAGTCGAGATCGTGCGTCCGAAAGGGCGATCGCGCGTAGCGCGAGCCGGCGCTGGCAGCGGCGACCTCCAGGGAATCTCAAGCGTCGAGGAAGCTGACTCCGAGAGCGAGGACGAGTTGCTCGAAGAAGGGCAATCGTTTGAGGCCGGAATCATCGGAGGAGTAGAACGCGCTGGTGACGAGGAGTCCGAAGTCGTCACGCACGAAGTGCTGGAAGACGACGTCCCGCTCGAATACGACGACCAAGATAAAGAGCGGCCCTGAAGTAGCTGACAGTTTTCACCGCGGAGGCGCGGAACACCGAGACGAAATAGCAGAGCATCGCTCCGCTATCTGGAGCGAACGAATCCTCATGGCCGATTTTTCGCGTTCGTTGCAGTCGTACTGTAATGTCACCTAGGCTACTCCCAGGAACACCTTATGGAACCTGAGGCACGTTTGCGTTGAACTTGGTCGTCGTCTTGATTTGGTGGGAATCTGCAACAGTTTCCGTTGTGACGCGCATACGTTGTCGTTCCATTGCGCTGCTGCCTCAGATCGGACCGCGCGCGGTGGATTTGCGTCGCTGCATTGCCCGAACCGAAAGCTGGTCCTGCCTCGCATTTTTGTGCAGCTCTAACTTTCCCTTCATCCCGATGTTCTAAAAGCACTAGGCGTTTGGCCCACTGGCGCGATTTGTGTCAGACGCCCGATGTCCGCGAACGTCGGAACCCGCCACGGACGCCACATACTGCGAGAGGTTTACATGAATAAGCCATGCGGAGTTCTGGTGATTGTGTTGGCGATGTTGGTCACGGTTGGCGCGCTCGCTGCGAATGCGTCCAAGTCCGGCGAGTCGCAACCAAATGTGACTCACCGTGCGGTTAAGGCGCAGCCGCGTGAGTCTGCGCCGCAGGCCGCGACCAATCACGGTGCGAACAATGCGACGAGTGCCGAGATTGAGCGTGGGAAATATCTCGTTGAGAACGTAGCGATGTGCGTGGAGTGCCACACGCCACGAAACGAACGCGGCGAACTGCGCCAGGATGCATGGCTGGCCGGAGCGCCGGTCTGGATCCGACCAGTGGCGCCGATCCCGAATTGGGCGGATCACGCCCCCGCGTTAGC
The DNA here is from genome assembly GCA_036266605.1 of Candidatus Acidiferrum sp. Lineage (GTDB taxonomy): Bacteria > Acidobacteriota > Terriglobia > Acidiferrales > UBA7541 > Acidiferrum. The sequence goes on from DATAMU010000545.1 coordinate 2,145, forward strand.
CGGGTGGCCGAGTTTCACAGAAGAACAAGGCGAACGCGTGCTCGAAAAGGGAACCGGGCCGGAAGGCGAAGAACTACGGCCGCCGATGCACATCTACCACATGAAGCATGAGGACGCGAAGGCGATCATCGCGTATTTGAAATCGCTGCCGCGGAGTTCACAGACTTTCTGATTCCGCTGTCCAGTGATTTGCGTAGAATCTGCCGCAAGAGCTAGCGAGGCTTTTGTTTGCGCTTGGATTTTTTTCTTGTCACCTTCTTTTTTCGCGATTTCGTTTCTCTTTTTGCTGGCGCGCTCAAGTTTGCCTGAGTTTTCTTTGGCAATTTCGCTACGACCAGATCGTAAGCCTCCCGCAATAATTCGCGTAGTTCTGCGGCAGGAATCGCTTCGCGGCTTTCGAGCGCGACCCACTTTGCGCGCGCAAGATACGGCGCGGGAATCACGTCCTGGCGCTCCACCAATTCCGCAAATTTCTCATCGGAAGCTTTGAAGGAAAGCCACACAGGCGCAACTTCGAGCACAGTGTGCGCAAACATTTTGTCGCCGACTTTGAAGGTGAGGTCGTTGCCCCAGATCTCGTGCTCTGTCGCGCCGGGAAAACTTAGGCAGAGTTTGCGGAGTTCATCTGCATGCATGACGTCACGTTGCGGGAACCCAATCCATTCCATCGATGCCCGGAGTCAAATCGATCGAAGGTTCGAGTTTCCACGTTTTGAGATTCAAGACTTCGATTTTGCCGGCGGTGAGGAACGAAATGTAAGCAACGCCGCCGTCGGGCCGAATCAACACTTTGCCGAGCGCGGTCGGAGCGTCGAACGTTTTCGCCAGCTTGCGCGTATGCAGATCGACGACAAAAATGTGGCCCTTCATACCAGCGCAAACGAGCCAGTGATTGTCGGGCGTCGCCTCCGAGGCGTAAACCGTTTCTGGCATCGCGATCGACTGCGAGACCGCGTTGGACAGCGGATCGATCACAACGATGCGCGGCGATTCCTGATCGTGCGTGAAAACATACAGCCCATCCGGCTCGATGGAAATGCGCTGCACCATCTTCGATACGGGAATCGTTGTGACCAGCTTGCGACTGGGGACATCGACAACGCTGACCGTGCCCGCGTGCACGTTCGCGGTATAAACCGTCGGGCTATCCGGACCGGGGCGGATAATGAACATGTGCGATTCGTCCTGGCCGGTTGGAAGTTCCGCGATGATCTTTCGCGTTTTGGGATCGATCACGTCGATCGACTGCGAGAGCTCCGCGCTCACATAGAGATTGCCGTCTGCACCGAACGCCGGATTATGAACATGTGCGATTCGTCCTGGCCGGTAGGAAGTTCGGCGATGATCTTTCGCGTTTTGGGATCGATCACGTCGATCGACTGCGAGAGCTCCGCGCTGACATAGAGGTTGCCGTCCGCTCCGAATGCCGGATTGTGCGGGCGCAACGGCTTGCCGAGATCGATCGAGTAGGCGAGCTTGCGATTGGCGATATCGATGACGTCGATGGTGCTGCCGTCGGTGCCCGGTTTGCCGACGCCGGAGTTGCCGTAGATCGGCACGTAAGCGAATTTGCCGTCAGGGCTGACAGCGACTTCGTGACCGTTGACACCGACCGAAACTTTGGCGACTTCTTTGCGCGCGTCGGGATCGACGATCAGCGCGGTGTGCTCGAATTGATTGGCGACGACCAGCAAGCCTTTTGACGACGCTGCTTTCGGACGTGAGTGAGCGAGTGTCACGATGGAAAAGAGAATGGCGGTGACGAAAATGAATGTAAAGAAGGAATATCGCTTGCGCATGGCGCACCTCGAGACTTTCACAGGATGGGCACGGTGAGCACCCGCGAAAGTGGAGGGATTATAGCGAGTGCGGGAGCGTTGAACAATGATTGTGCCTTCGTATCCAATGAACGTGGTAATTTGTCCGCAAGGAGTGGCTTATGCATGACGAAAAGAATTGCGAAATGAAGGATCGAGAAATTTCGAGGCGGGATTTTGTTGGGATGACCGTAGCTGCCGGCGTCGTAGCGGGAGCGACGGGTTCACTGGCCGATCTGGCCTGCGCCGTCGATTCCAAAACCGGGATGCAATACCGGACGCTGGGGAATACCGGCGAAAAAGTTTCGATGATGGGCCTGGGCGGCTTTCACATTGGCAATCAGAAAGACGAAGCCGAGAGCATAAAGATAATTCGCACCGCGATCGACAACGGCGTCACGTTCCTGGACAACTGCTGGGACTACAACGGAGGCGAGAGCGAAGTACGCATGGGCAAGGCACTGCGCGACGGTTACCGGCAGCGCGTGTTCTTAATGACGAAGATCGACGGCCGCACGCGTGAGGCCGCGACCAAGCAGCTCGAAGAGTCGTTGCGTCGCCTGCAGACCGATCACATCGACCTGCTGCAATTCCACGAAATCATCCGGCCCGGCGATCCGGAGAAAGTTTTCGCCGCTGGCGCGGGCATGGAAGCGATCGTCGAGGCAAGAAAAGCCGGAAAGGTGCGCTACATCGGATTCACCGGGCACAAGAGTCCGGATTTTCATTTGAAGATGCTGGAGGTGGCGGATCAGCACAAGTTTCACTTCGACGCGGTGCAGATGCCGTTGAACGTGATGGACGCGCATTACAACAGCTTCGGCAAGAAAGTGTTACCTGTGCTGGTGGAGAAAAAGATTGGCGTACTGGGTATGAAGCCGATGGGCGCTGGATTGATTTTGCGGAGCGGCGTCGTGAAGCCGGAAGAGTGCCTGCACTACGCGATGAATTTGCCTACAAGTGTGGTGATCACGGGATGCGATTCGATGGAGATTTTGGAGTCGTCGCTGAATGCGGCGCGATCGTTCAAGCCGATGGGCGAAGCGCAAGTGACCGAATTACTCGCAAAGACCGCGGACAGTGCGAAAGAAGGGAAGTTCGAAGGCTATAAGACGACGAACAGTTTCGACGGGACCGCGCACAATCCGCAGTGGCTCGGGTGAAGAGAGTTAACAGCCGAAAGTTAAAAGTCCAACGAGAAGCTCGGAACTCGGCTACGCGACTGACGGTGTCAAGACGCAACGGCCGGGCGGGGCAAGCCCCGCCCCTACAACTCCTATTGGGCGAAGCGGCGGAAGAAGGAGTCGGGCTTCCATTGCGGCCGGGCTTCGGTGTCGGCGATTGTTGTCAGGAGTTGGCGCAGGATTTCTTCGTAGGTCGCGGCGGAGGCTTTGTCTACAGGTTGCGAGAGATCGTCGGACGGCGCGTGGTAGCGCACGGTTAGCCATTGCTTGAAGACGGCTTCGTCGGGTGAGCCGGGATCGAAGCCGAAATCGAGTTTTACCGACGGCACGCCGTGGCGGATGAAACTGTATTGATCGCTGCGAATGAAGCCGTTGCGTAGCGGCTGCGGATCAGCCTGAACCCGAACGCCGTAGGCAGCGGCGGCATCCTTGGCGAGGTCGCCGAGATTTGATTCGGCGATTCCTTGCACCATCAAGACTTTGATCGGAACGATCGGCAGGAACATGTCGATGTTCACGTCGGCAACGATCGATTTCCCTGGCACCGTCGGATGCGACGCGAAATATTTTGAGCCGAGCAGTCCCTTTTCTTCGGCGCATACTACGACAAAAAGTAGCGAACGCTTGGGATGAGGCTGATCTTTCCAGGAAGCCGCGATCTCCATCAATGCGGCGGTGCCCGAAGCGTTGTCCATTGCACCGTTGTAGATCTTGTCTCCATTGATAGGTTCGCCGATTCCGACGTGATCGACGTGCGCGGACAGGACCACGTATTCGTTCTTGAGCGTGGGATCGCTGCCGGGAAGTTTTGCAACCAGGTTTGCCGATTCGACGGACTTCGTCTTCATCGTGGCGTGCGCTTTCAGCGAAACGGCGAGCGGAAAGTGCGGCATCGGCTTGCGGTCTTTTCCGAGTGCCGCGATTTCGGCGAACGTGTGGCCCGAGCCGGCGAAAAGCTTTTCCGCGTTCGCGGGATTGAAGACCAAAGACAGCTTGAGTCCCTCGGTGTCGTCGAACTCCTTGCCGACGAGACCCATCGATGGGTGGGTGCGGCTCAACGCAATGCGCGACCACGGAATGTCCATCGAGGCGGGATTGGGAATGGCAATCGTGCCGATTGCGCCCGCTGCTTTTAGCGACTTCCACCGCTCGAGCGCGGTCTGATAGTGCGCCGAGAGAGCCGTCGGCGTGTCAGCGGGTGAACCTGCCAGGTAAACGACAATTTTCCCTTTCAGGTCGAGCCCAGCCAAGTCGTCGTAGTTTTGTTCGGGAATTTTGAGTCCATAGCCGACGAAGACAAGTTTTGCGGTGATCGCATCGGGCGATAGATTGGCGCGCGTCGAAAAATAGGCGTCGTCACCGAGGACGAGCTTCTGCGCGTTGCCGCCGGAGATCAATTCAGCCGAAGATTCGCTTTCGACGATTTCACGCGAAACGAATTTCACAGGCTGGGTGTACCCGTCGGTTCCGGCAGGTTCGAGCCCGGCTTTTTTGAATTGAGCCATAACGTAAGCCTGCGCTTTGCGCAGCCCTTCGCTGCCGGTTTCGCGGCCTTCGAGATTGTCGTCGGCGAGAAACTGCACGTGGGCCCACCAAGCGTCGCCTGAAAAATGTTTTGCGCCTGTTTGAGCGAACGCGGTCGCAGCCAGAAGCAGAAGCACAACAGAGATGGAAGGGAACGCAAATCGTCGATGCATCATCGAGCCCTCAGATTTGAATTGTTTGATCGGGCGCAGCATAACAGGTTGAGTCTGTGGGGCCAACGAACTCGGAAGCCGTCATCTGGCGTTCGACTCCTCACGTTACCGCTCGAAATAGAGTTGTATTGACCGCTCGCGCGGCGCAACGTAGGATTCCGCCAACGCCATCGGAAGGATTGCTTTCGGCTTGTCGGCGATGGAATCGCACAGGGGGTAGACGTGTACTGTTCCAAGTGTGGGAGCAATCTTGCCGACGACGCCACGTTTTGCAGTCGGTGCGGCGCGCAGACCGGAGTATCGCCTTCGCTGGTTACAGCTGGCGCGCCAACACCGATCCTTGGCGAAATTCCGAATGCCGGTGCGTACGGAGTAGTACCGCCGGTATATGCGCAGCCCGTCGCAAGGGTCGCTTACGCGGGATTCTGGCTTCGCGTGCTCGCCTATTGCATCGATGCCATCGTTCTCGGAATTTTCGCGGTGCCGATATTGATTGGCGGCGCGATGGCGCTGGGTATCGGCGGAATGATCGAGAACCTTCCCCACAATCAAGATCCGTTCATGAACGGGATGCCTCCAGCGTTTGCGTTATTCCTGATGCTCTGCGTTGGGTTGGGGATCTTCGGCACATGGCTCTACTTCGCGCTGCTGGAAAGCTCCGAATGGCAGGGCACCGCGGGCAAGAAG
>DATAMU010000546.1:0-4161 GCA_036266605.1 Candidatus Acidiferrum sp.
TAGATTTGCAACCTCAATCGAATCAACGAGCTACGCACTCTTTGAGAAAACGACGGGGGTGTACCCCTTTCGTCCCAAAACGGGACTCGCCCGCGACGTCCGTCGTCGGCTCCCTCACGGGGCGGATGGCCGGTCGGCCCGATCAGCATTCGCCGGGGAACTTTTGTGCCGCCGCTCGCGTAGTTATTCCTGTTGTTTTCCAAAAGGGGATGAGGCATGCTCCTTTTGGAAACCAAAAGGACGGTTGTTGCGTTTAGAGTCTGAAAGCGGCGTTTTGTTACGGACGGGGATTTGTCCGGAGGGTTGGCAATGAAGACGATGCGGCGGTTTTTGGCGCGAGTAGGAAGTTTGCTGGGTCGGCGCGGGAGAGACGCGCGGCTGCGCGAGGAAATTGGCGAGCATATCGCGCTTCAGACTGCGGACAACGTGCGCGCGGGAATGTCGCCTGTCGAGGCGCGGCGCCAAGCGATGCTGAAATTCGGTGGCGTTGAGGCGATGCGGGAGGAGTACCGCGCCGCCGGCGGGCTGATGATGATCGAAAATTTTGCGCAAGACGTGCGCTACGCGATTCGCAGCCTGACGCGCACGACAGGGCTGACGGCGTTTGTGATTTTCACACTCGCGCTGGGCATCGGCATGGCTTCGGGCACATTCAGCATGGTCGATGCGCTGATTTTCAGGCCGTATCCGGTGCCGCAGCCGAGGGAAATCGTGACGATCGTCGGGACGACGCACGACAGCAATTTCGAGAATTTTTCCTATCGCGAATATCTGGACATTCGGGACAAGTCGCAGAGTTACGAAGGAGTCGTCGCGAGCGCCAACCTGGAGGAGGTTGGATTCAGCGCCGACGCAGCACAAACGCCGCGCATCAAGGGCGGGATGCGCGTGTCGGGAAATTATCTGCGCGTGCTGGGCGTCGAGCCGTCTCTGGGCCGCGGATTTCGCGACGATGAGGATACGGTGCCAGGCCGCGACGCGGTCGTGGTGCTGGGGCCGTCGTTCTGGAAGCACGAGTTTGCCGGCGATCCGAGCGTGATCGGGCGAAAGGTGCGGCTCAACGGCGCGGAATTCACGGTAATCGGCGTGGCGCCGGAGACGTTTCCCGGGATGATGATTTTCGGTGTGCCGGATTTTTATATGCCGCTGGCGATGGCGAAGGTTTTTTCGAGCAATCCGCAGAAGAATTTTTTTGAGGATCGCGATGATCGCGAGCTCTTGGTGAGAGGGCGGCTGAAGTCGGGCGTACCCGTCGCGGAAGCGAAGAACGAAGCGGCGGTGCTGGGACAGAACTTTGAAAAGGAATATCCGAAAACGAACAGCGGGCGCGGGATGGCGGCGGCGACACAGTTCGAGATGCGCACGCGCAACGACGAAGTGGAGTGGCGATTCAGCGTGATTTTCGTGACGCTGGCGATCGCGGTGCTGCTCGTGGCGTGCACGAATGTGGCGGGATTGCTGTTGAGCCGCGCGCGTGCGCGGAAACGGGAGATTGCTGTGCGGCTGGCGATTGGAGCCGGTCGAATGCGGCTGGTGCGATTGTTGCTGACCGAGAGTTTGATTCTGGCGCTGCTGGGCGGCGCGGGTGGAATCGCGATCGGTTACGGAATTTGCGCGTGGTTTCAATCCATCCGAAGCGTTGTGATCATGAGCGATCTGCCGCTAATGATTCCATTTCGCATGAACACGCGCGTGCTGGTGGTGAGCATCTTGTTTTCGCTGGCGAGCGCGCTGATCTGCGGGCTCGTGCCTGCGCTGCAAAGCTCGAAAACGGATTTGGTGGAAGGACTGAAGGCGGCGGACGTGGATATGCCGGGGCGAAAACGATTGTGGGGACGCAGCGCGCTGGTGGTGGCGCAAGTGGCGATGTCGCTGATGCTGCTGACGGCGTCGTTTCTGATGGTGCGCGGATTTCAACACACGCTGCTCGATGGGATGGAATTCGCCAAAGACCATTTGCTGATGACCACGTTCGATCCGCGGCTGGTGCAGTACGACAGTGTGCAGACGAAGCAATTTTTTAAGGTGCTGAAGGACCGGCTGCGCGAGACACCTGGAGTCGAGAGCGTGACGTGGACGCAGAACGTGCCGATGGGCCGGGACGATTTCGATGCGATTTCGTTCGTGCCCGACGGATTTCAGATGCCCAAGGACCGGCAAAATTTCACGTCGGTGATGGATTCGGCTGATGAGGATTTTTTCTCGACGATGCAAGTACCGATCTTGCGAGGGCGCGCGTTTTTAGCTTCGGATACGGCGGACAGTCCACGCGTGGCGATCGTGAACGAATTTTTCGCGCACCACTACTGGCCGGGGCAAGACGCTGTCGGGAAGCGGTTTCGGCTTGATCGAGCCGACGGCGTGCCGGTGGAGATCGTCGGGATCGCGCGGACGATCAAGACGCAGGACACGTTCGATAAGAACGCGGATTTTGTTTATTTGCCGATGGCGCAGCATCCGATCGCGCGCTTGGCGTTGCTGGTGCGGTCGAATGGCGATCCGTTGCAACTGGTGCCGGCGGTAAAGGATGTCGTGCGCCGGATGGATCCGAATATGTCGATGCTGCACACGATGACGTACGAGGACATGTATCTGAATCGCGCGATTCGCGGGCCGGCGGTGGCGATGATGTTGGTGGGCGCCATGGGCGTGGTCGGGCTGGTGTTGACGGTGGCGGGATTGTACGGGCTGGTGGCTTACAACGTGAGCCGGCGGACGCGAGAGATCGGGATTCGCATGGCGCTGGGCGCGGCGCGTGGCGATGTGTTGCGGCTAATGATGGGGCGAGGAATGGTGCTAGTGGTGATTGGAACGGCGATCGGGATCGCGATGGGATTCGGCGTCGAACGCGCGATGAACTCGATGTTATTCAACGCGGGCGGCGTGGATTTTGTGGCGTATGCGATCGTGGTGCCGCTGCTGTTCGTGGTGACGATGATGGCGGCGTTTGTGCCGGCGCGAAAGGCGGCGCAGATCGAGCCGACGCGGGCGCTGCGGTATGAGTAGAGGCGACGCTACGACGCAAGACGCAGAGATCGTGCGGGCTTGGGGCGCAGCGTGCTGCGCCCCTACAAATTTTGTCGTGGCGGCTCGGGAGTATGTGACGGTGCTGTTTGCTGCGTGAGCAAGGATTCGTAGACGGCGAGCATGTTCTCCACCATTTTGGGGGCGGAGAATTTTTGGTCGATGCGCTGGCGGGCGGCGCGGCCGATTTGCAGCGCGATTTCGGGATTGCGGAGGATGGCGGCGAGCGAATTCGCGAGCGATTCATCGTTGTTGAGTTCGGCGAGAAGGCCGCTGCGGCCGTGTTCGATGATTTCAGGGAAGGCGCAGGCGCGGAACGCCACGGACGGAATTGCGTAGCTCATCGCGGAAAGCAGGGAAGTGCCGAGGCCCTCGAAGCGCGAGGGGAAGGCGAAGAGATCGAGCGCGGGATAGACGGATTCCATCGCGCTGACGAAGCCGGCGAAAATCACAGCGTCTGTGACGTTGAGTTTGGCGGCGAGATTTTGCAGCCGAGATTTGTCGGGACCGTCGCCGACCAGGAGCAACTTCACGGACGGAAATTCGGCGCGCACGGTTGCGAGCGCGCGAATGAGCGCGTCCTGTCCCTTATCTGGAAGCAGAACGCCGACGCAGCCAATGAGCGGCGATTCGTCGGTAATTCCGAATCGCATTCGAGCGGCATGCCGAATTTGCGGAGAGGGGAGGCGCGAGACTTCGACACCCTCGTAAACGACGGTCATTTGTTGCTGCGGGATGCCGGACTTGGCAAGAATTCCCGCGACCCATTCGGAAATCGGCAGGATGCGAGCGGCGGCGCGATAACGCGAGCGCGCGAAATTGTCTTCTTTGAGCGGGAAGCCGACGCGGCGCGAAACGACAAGCGGAACGCCGCGATGCGCGCGCGCCAACCAAGCTGACGTTACAGCGTGCGCTTCGTTGGCGTGAACGAGAGCAAATTTCCGATCGTCGGAGTGAAGTTCGGGATCGGGGCTGCTGGAGCGAAGAAGTTTAGCGATTTTCAGCGCGGCAGAGAGGCGTGTCGTGCGTCGCGAAACATAGTGCACTGTGACGCCGCGAGCAGCAGCGCGTTCACCGAGCGCGGAGCCTTCCTGCGTCAAGAGTTCGGCGATGTGATGCCGTGCGTTGAAGCCTTCG
>DATAMU010000547.1:0-2569 GCA_036266605.1 Candidatus Acidiferrum sp.
TTGTCCATTGTCGCTACGAATCACATCCGCAATATGCGCGATCGCCGCCTGATATTCCGTCGGCGCCCATCCAAAATTGCGGCCGGTGATCGTCTTCTTCACCAAATCCGCCGGGTCGGCGAATTCACCATCAAAATGTAAAAACTGCGGCCCATTGTGCGGTTGGAGCGACCCCACCATCTGCATCGAGTTTCGCGGGGTAAACGTAAAACCATTCATCGGCCGCGGAATCGGACTCCGCGTTGTGAAGTCCGCATACGTGCGATTGCCCCCGCCCTTCACGCCTTGAAATTCGACCACGAAGTGGCACGACCGACAGTTGATCGCCTGCCCTGCAAACGGCCCCGGCAGCGGCCCATCCAGTGTTTGCGTCTGCGCCACGACCGGATCGCCTGCTGCAAGCGGCGCGTTCACGTCCGTCATGTGCGTCGCGAAATATTGCGCCCACCGCGTATCGACGAAAATGCGCTCGCCAATGTTTTGTTCTGCTGGCGCAGCACCCTCCTCGGTTCCGAACGACGGCGCTTGCCCCGTCGATGAGCAACCGATCGCCAGCAGTGTCGCGATTCCGCACGCGCCGCCCAGAACTCCCAACACCACCTTTCGCTTCACCGCAAACCGTACCGCCCCGATCATCGCCCGCTCTCCAGAGACTGAACGCCACCGCTAAAATCCGACTGCGTGGATCCAAACCAACTCGTCCCCAAACTCTTCACAAACGCCACCACCTGCCAGCGCATCGGCTCCGGCATCGAACTCCACGACGGCATACCGTGCTTCAAACTACCGTTCTTCAAAAGCCAAAAAATTTCCCCGTCGGTCGCCTTCTGCACGCGTTCTGTCCGCAAGCTCGGCTTTTTCTTTCGCCCGGTGCCGTCGTCTCCGTGGCATTTCGCGCAGTGATCCACAAATATTCGATTTCCGGCCGCGATCGCATCTTTCTGTCCGGCAAACGGATTTACTCTCTGCCGGTCCCCATCCGGTACATTTTTCAGCCAAGCTCCGTCCGCCGCCGCGATACACAAGAACACAGCGCAGATCGCCGTCAGAGCCGCCAAAAACGAACCCTTCTTTGTTGCGATCATTGCCCCCGCCGGAAATAACTGCCGATCTGCTGAATTTCGTATGACACCTTGAAACGCCACAGCACGCCGACGCTGTTGTCGTTCAAACCGAAGCTCGGAGAGAACACAATGGAAGGGCCTTTCGGAATGTTGAACGCTACCGTGGGCCCGAGATAATGCGACGTCTGCCGCAGCCCGAAGCTATACCGGTCGCCGAGCCCGCCATACATTTCCGCGCCGGCAGAAAAATTTTCGCGGCACAGCCAGCAGTTCTGGCTCCGCGCCTTCATCGCCATTGGTCGGCTCGCGCCGATCGCGTAGCCAAATTCCCACGGTTCATTTTTCAGATTCTTTTCGGCGATGAAATTTTCGGAAAGATTCCAGCCGCGAATGTTGCTCGACAAAATCAATTTCGTTTCGATCGCTCGCTCGACGAAACTGCGCGCCACGTCGTTCGGTACCCACAAGTCTTGAATGCTGTCGTGGCCCGTGATCTCAAGAAGAGATTTATCAGCGTGGTTGATGTCTTCGTATTCGATATACAAAACCGGATTGATGAAGTGTTCGTGCAAGAGAGGGCGAAACCGGTTCTCCCAGCGATACCCGGTGAAGATCGTGCTGTCGTTCTGCGTGTGCTGCCCGCTTAGATAGACCTCAGTGGTCCACCACGCCGTCGCGCCGTATTCCAGTTCCATCGTCGTGCTGATGAACTGATTGCCGTTATGAGGCGCCGCCTGGACGTTCTTCAACGCAATTTCGAGGTTGCCGGGCTCTTCCATCTGGTGGGAATAGGTCACGAGGTACGGCCATTCCTGGCCGCGCACAGCCGCTGGCAAGAGGCATCCTGCGACCAGTGCAATCAGTACTACTGCAATCCAGTTGCATCTATAGGGGGCGACAAACGACACAAATCTCAACATATGGGCCAATCCAACGATTCCTTGTGTTTCGACTAGGAGGTGCGCAGTCTGTTCTGTAGAACGCCGACCAACTTAGTCTGACTTGAAAGCAGACTAACGCAGTCCGGTATCAGTTGCAAGCCGTTTTCAACTGGATGCCGTGAATTTTCCATGAACGCAGCTCCGTTCTGGCGCGACGACGCTCGTGGGCGCATAATTCCCCGGAATCCCCTGAATTGAGTTGAGAGCGAATCTTTGAAATGGCGCTGAAGGTAACCAGCAGCGAAGAGCCCACCGTTCCGTCGCCTCCGTCGGCTGCCTCACCGGTCGTGGCTCCCGACCTCGTTCCCTCGGTCCAACCGGAACCGCTCTCTCGCGCTCAAGTTTGGTCGGTGCTCTTCCTCATCTACACCGGCATCGCAATCCTGCTCACCGGCTACCGCTATCTCGACGACCTTTCCCGCAATCGCCCGGGCACCTTCGACATTCGCGCTCTTGAAGAGATCACCGGCGTCTACACCGCTTTCGTCTTGTTGCCGTTTGTTATTCGGGTCGCGGACCTCTATCTCTTCCGAAAAAACCGGCTCAACTGGGCAGCCATCGTTC
>DATAMU010000548.1:0-8090 GCA_036266605.1 Candidatus Acidiferrum sp.
AAAATTTGGAGGCGCGGGCGGGAATCGAACCCGCGAATAGCAGCTTTGCAGGCTGCCGCCTTACCACTTGGCCACCGCGCCCCTGCACAGTGACGCGATCACAAAATCGCGCCACCGTGAAATTCCATCAACTCAATTGTAACTCTTACTTCGAGCCGCCCGCCGCAGCCGCCGCACCAGACACTGTCTGGTTCACCACCGGCGCGCCGATCAGGTTGCCCCACTCGGTCCACGACCCATCGTAGTTCTTCACGTTGTCGTAGCCGAGCAAATACTTCAGCACGAACCAAGTGTGCGAACTGCGCTCACCGATCCGGCAATACGCAATCGTTTCGTCCGCTCCGCCGTTCACGCCCTTACCGCCATACAACGCTGCAAGCGCGTCAGCCGACTTGAACGTTCCGTCTTCGGCCGCCGCCTGCGACCAGGGGATATTCGCGGCGCCAGGAATGTGGCCTGCGCGCTGCGCCGTCTCCGACATTCCCGGAGGCGCGATCACCTTTCCCGTAAACTCGTCCACTGATCGCACGTCGACGAGATGCCCCTTCGTCTTGCCCTGCACCACCGACAAAACTTCATCGCGCCGCGCTCGAATCGAATCGTCCGGCTCGCCCGCCTTATACGAAGTCGGCGTCACCTTCGCCGGTTCCGTCGTCAACTCGCGCTTCTCTTCCAGCCACTTCTTGCGCCCGCCGTTGACGAGCTTTACGTCTTTGTGCCCGTGATATTTCAATTGCCAGAACGCATACGCCGCGAACCAGTTGTTGTTGTCGCCATACAGCAAAATCGTCGTGTCGTTCGCAATCCCCGACTTCGACAGCAACGCTTCCAGCGCCTCTTTGCTGATCAGATCGCGCCGCACGTTGTCCTGCAACTGCGTCTGCCAATTCCATCCTACCGCGCCGGGAATGTGCCCCTGGTCATAAGCGCTCGTATCCACATCGACTTCCACCAGCCGCGTGTTCGGCGCATTCAGATTCTCCGCCACCCATTCCGTCGAAACCAGCACTTCCGGATGCTTATAGTCCGCCATGTCTTCCTCTCTTTCTTCGCTCATCTGAAATCTGATCTGAAATCTAAAATTCACGGTTCAGGGCTCTGGAGTCCATCAACCACATCGGGCCCAAAAGCAAAAAAACCCACCGGCCAATCTGGCGGTGGGTCAAAGAATCGAATTCAGCTTTTAGCAGCTAATCCGTTCGCTTCCCCTCGCCAGAGGACACACACATACAACACAGACAGCAACATGCTGCCGAACTTCGTGTCATCTGGTAGAAAGCGTTCACGTAAAAAGCATACACAGGAGGCGGCCATCGCGCAATAGCCCCGTTAGCTCACTCTCGTAATGGCGCAGCACTGCTGCCCCATGTCCGCAAGATCGATCCGCCCCTTCGCCTTCGTTACCTCTCAATTTCCGCCACGATCGCGTCGCCCAACTCCTTCGTTCTTGCTTTGCCTCCGATGTCCGGCGTTCTCACATTCGCCGTCGCCAAAACGCTTGCAATCGCGCTTTCGACGGCGCCCGCCGCGGCGCTCTCGCCGAAGTGGCGGAGCATCATTGCGCCGGACCAGATCTGCCCGATCGGATTCGCGATTCCTTTCCCGGCAATGTCGGGCGCCGATCCATGCACCGGCTCGAACATCGACGGAAACTCTTTCTCGGGATTCAAATTCGCCGACGGCGCAATCCCGATCGAGCCCACCACCGCCGGTCCAAGGTCCGACAGAATGTCGCCAAACAAATTCGATCCCACCACCACATCGAACCAATCCGGGTGCCGCACAAAATGCGCCGTCAAAATGTCGATGTGATACTGATCCGTCCGCACGTCGGGATATTCCTGTGCCACCTCGTGGAAAATCTCATCCCAGAACGGCATCGTGAAAATAATTCCGTTCGACTTCGTCGCGGAAGTCAGATGCTTTTTTCGCGCACGCGCCAACTCAAACGCATAGCGCACGATTCGAGTCACGCCCAATCGCGTGAAAATCGCCTGCTGGACGGCCAATTCGCCGGGGGTGCCTTCGTACATTCGGCCGCCGACGTTGGAGTATTCGCCTTCGCAGTTTTCGCGGACAATCACAAACTCGATTTCGCCCGGCTTCCAATTCTTCAGCGGTGTCTCAATCCCCTCAAACAATTTCACCGGGCGCAGATTCACATACTGTTGGAACGCGCGACGGATCGGAATCAGCAAGCCCCAGAGCGAAACGTGATCGGGTACATCCGGATGCCCTACGGCCCCAAGAAAAATCGCATCGAATCGCCGCAATTGATCGAGCCCGTCGTCGGGCATCATCTTCCCGGTCGCGACATACCGCTCGCAGCTCCAATCAAAGGGAGTCCACTCGCACCGAAACCCAAACCGCTTCCCGGCTGCATCAACTACACGAATGCCCTCCGGCACAACCTCCTTGCCGATTCCATCCCCGGCAATTACCGCCACCTTGAACGATTTCATCGCCCCTCGATCACCGTCGTAGTATGTGTAGGGGCGCAGCACTGCCCTGCCCTGAGCCTCGAAGGGTGCGCCCCATGTCCGCAAGATCTAAGCATCTTGCAACGCTTTCTCCGGATGTTTGCCGCTGTCACTCGCCGTCCGCAATCCCAACGTTAACGCTCCCGCCGCCAGCATGATCAATCCCAGAAAAATAAATCCCAAATAAAAATTCCCCGTCCGCTTATTCAGGTACCCAATAATGAGCGGCGCAAAATACGCTCCCAAATTTCCCAGCGCGTTCACGAGGCCCATCACCGACCCAACAATCCGCGCCGGCAATGTCTCGGTCGGGATCGCCCAGAACGGCCCCATCGGTCCATACAAACCAACGCCACTCAACGATACGAATAGAAACGCCAACGCGATTGAATGCGAAATCACGGCGACCGACAGAAGCAGGCAAACTCCGCCGAACGCCATCGCGCATGCCGCGTGCAGCCGTCGTTCTCTCGCCCGATCCGACAGTCTCCCGATAACCAGCAGCCCGATCGCCGCCACGATGTACGGTAACGTGACCAAAATTCCCGTGACGAGCCCGCTGAGGCCCTTGAAGGCCGCCATCGCGCTCGGCAGCCAGAACAACAATCCCATCTGCCCCGCAACAAAACAGAAATAAGCCGCGGCGAGCAGGAAGACTTGCGGGCGCAGCAAGTCTTGGAGAAACGATCCGCTCGAAGCCGCTTTTTGCAGTTGGGCCGATTCTGCGCGCAACGTCGATACAATCTGTTCCCGCTCGGCTGCCGGCAACCATTTCGCCTCGTCGGGATGATCCTGAATGAACGCGAGCCAGATGATCAGCCACACAAACGGGAGCGCGCCTTCGGCGATGAGCATCCATCGCCAGTTCCAGTGATCGAGCACCCACCCCGAAAATGGCGACGAGAGGATGACGGCTCCTGGGAGGCACAGCAGCCACAATGCGTTGGCACGCGCACGTTCCGCTTTTGAAAACCAGTGCGACAACAAGATCAGCGTCGCCGGAAATACTCCGCTTTCCGCCACTCCGAGCAGCAGTCGCAGCGCCAGCATTTCGTGATACGTCCGCGCAAACCCGCATCCGACGGCGCAAACCGCCCAGAACACGAGCAACACGCTGATGAATTTCTTCGGGCTCCAATTTTTCGCCAGGTGCCCACCGGGAATCTGTAGCGCGAGGTATCCCCAGTAAAAAACGCCCGCCACATTTCCGGCCTGCGCCGGATCCAACCCCAAATCGCGCGAAATCCGCGGCAGCGCCAGCGAAATATTCGTCCGGTCGATAAAAGCAATCGTGTACATCACCAGCGCCACGGGAATAATCCGCAGCCACCGCCGCGATATTCCTTCGCGCGCACTCGTCCCGGTCACCTGTGTCGTCGCGGACATGACCCGGACTCTATCACTCTCCGAGTATTTGTAGGGGCGGGGCTTGCCCCGCCCGGCCATTGCGTCTTGCCTCCAACTCTCGCGAAGCCCCTCACGTGGACTGCGGCGCTTCAGCGCCGCCTTTACGGTCGAATCCTAACCACCCAAACCATCCGCACCCCTCGAATGCTCCCCGCCTAGCATCGCTTCTCCGAAACGAACCCACACGCTAGAATCCGGAAAGAGGCCTCACCCATGAACATCCACGACTTCCGCCGCTTGGCCCTCTCCCTCCCTGGCGCCGAAGAAAGCTCCCACATGGGCTCCCCGGATTTCCGCGTCGGCGGACGCATCTTCGCCACCCTCGCCGCCGCAAAACTCGGCTACGGCAACATCATGATCACTCCCGAGCAGCAAGCCGCCTTTGTCGAAGAACTCCCCGAAATCTTCATCCCCGTCCCCGGCGGCTGGGGACGCGGCGGTGCCACGCACATCAATCTCGCGGTCGCGAACGAAGACGTCGTCCTCGGCGCGCTGCAAACCGCACACAAAAATCGCGTCGAGAAAAATGCAAAAACCACCTCGAAGCCCGCGGCCGCAAAACCAAAATCCAAAACTGTTCGAACGCTCCAAACGAAAAAGCCGAAAGCGACGCGTTCGAACGATCCCCGAAGAAAGAAATGAACTGGCTTAGCTTTGATCACCTCCGAATGATGATTCGAATGCGATAAATAGGTTGACAGACCAGTTAACCTATGCTATATTCTTTTGTGTCTACTGTCCCCGTTTCGAATCTTCGTCCTCTTTTGTCTCCTCCCTGCCTCACCACTGTGTCAAAAGAGTGTTGCCGCAAACCATTGCACCGTCGGCCCTTTACGCACTCCTGTTTTCCATAGATTTGCAACTCTTCCGCTTTCTGTACCTTCCACACTCTTTGAAAACATACGGGGGGGTATACCCTGTGACCACAATCAGCCACACCTCGATCCGAACTTGCAGCCTACCCCTCCCTCATCTCGACGGATGCGCATCTCTGCTCGACCCCTCTTGGCAAGATCCTGTAGGGGCGCAGCATTGCTGCGACCCAGCTTGCCCGGGCGTCAACCCCGCCCCGATCTGTTTCTTCCCTCGCATTTCGTATCATTTCTTATCGCTTCTTTTGCTTTCGCATGTAGTAGACTCGGCCATCATAAAAGGGGCGCCCTGATGAAACTGTTGAACTCGAACGTCAAGCAAGCATTCCGATCCGTACTTGCAACCGTCGCGATTGTCGCCATCGTCGCCAGTGGCTGTTCGCAAAAGGAATCGACGACTCAAAAAACAGAATCGGCGCCGGCGGTCTCGAAAATTAGCGTCAAGCCGAGCCCCAAGGGCGTCGTGATTTCGACGGGGCAAGCGCAGTTCACCCTGGCGGGCGATGGGAGTTTGACGGCGTCGCTTGATCAAAACGGCGCGACGGCTACGCTCGAGGCGGCTTCAGCACCGGCGAGCAGCACCGCGCCGGTTGTCACCATCGCCAAGAAGGACTACACCGGGGCGACGCTCGACATCGAACACGCCAAGCTGCGCCAGGCCACCGGAAAGCTCGGCAAATTCGGCGAACAAGTCGAAGCCACCGGCAAAATCCCCGGTACCGATCTCGAAGAGACTGTGACCGTCGAGGTCTACGATGACTTCCCTGGCGTTGCGATTCTTTCCACACGAGTGACGAATACCGGCGCGAAGGATGTGGCGCTCGACTCGGTGACGCTGCAACGCCATGCGTTCGATGCTTCGGCCACGGATTCAAAGTTGACGGCGAACGATATGTGGACGTTCATGGGGTCGAGCCTGGAGTGGGGGCGCGACGAGATTTTCAAGATGCCGGCGAAGTTTGCGCAGGAGAATCCGTTCGGCGCTCCGGTTGCGGTAGGTGGCGATCTGGGCAGCGCGGGCGGTGGGATTCCGGTCGTCGCATTCTGGACGCGCAATGTGGGCGAAGCAATTGGGCATATCGAGACGATTCCACTCGTGGTCAGCATTCCGGTCGAGACGGCGAAGGACGGAAAAGTCGAAGCCGGCGTGAAAGTGCCGGTGAAATCGACGCTAAAGCAGAACGAGTCATTCTCTTCCCCGCGTACTTTCCTTGCGATTTACAGCGGTGATTTTTACAAGCCCCTAAGCACTTGGTCGGACGTCGTGGAAAAAGAAGGACTCACCAAGACGACCAGCAACAACGAGGACTACGCGGTGTCGTGGTGCGGGTGGGGCTACGAGTTTGGTGTCACGACGAAGCAGATGCTCGACACGATTCCGAAGTTGAAGGAACTCGGTATTCACTGGGCGACGCTCGATGACGGGTGGTTCAACAATTACGGCGACTGGGGTCCGCGGTTGCCGACCTTTGCGAACAACGCGATTCCCGACATGGTGAAACAGTTCCACGACCAAGGAATCAAAGTACAGCTCTGGTGGCTGCCGCTTGCGGTGGAAGACGGGCACTACGGATACGGCGGACGGAAGTACGTCGAGGCCGACGTGCTGAAGCAGCATCCCGACTGGCTAATTCTCAACAAGGATGGGAAGCCCGCTCGCATGGCGCGGAATCTCGCGACGCTCTGCCCTGCCGTTCCCGGAGTGCAGGAATACTACAAGCAATTGACGACACGCTTCATCAAGGATTGGGGATTCGACGGATCGAAGCTCGACAACATTTATTCGGTGCCGCAGTGCTTCAATCCGGCGCACCATCACAAATCGCCGAACGATTCGATTTATGCGATGGGCGATGTGTATAAGGTGATCTTCGAGACGACGCGCTCACTCAAGCCCGACAGCGTGACGCAGAGCTGCCCCTGCGGGACGCCACCTTCGGTGGCGTGGATTCGGTATATGGATCAGGCCGTCACCGCCGATCCTGTCGGTTCCGTCCAGGTTCGCCGCCGCATCAAGATGTACAAAGCGCTGCTCGGCGCCCGCTCCGCCGTTTACGGCGATCACGTCGAACTGACGCGCATCTCGAATTCCACCAAGGATGAACAGGATCTCGGCGACGACTTCGCATCAACGCTCGGGACCGGTGGCGTCCTCGGAACCAAATTCACATGGCCGGACTATGGGGCGAAATTCAAAGAGGTTTATCTCAACAAGGAAAAGGAAGATCACTGGAAGAAGTGGATCGGCCTCTACAACACGAAAATGTTGTCGAAGGGCGACTTCAAGGATCTTTACGTCTACGGGTATGACACGCCCGAGGCCTACGCAATTCAAAAGGACGGCGATATGTATTACGCGTTTTTTGCGCCGCCATCCGAAGATGTCAGCGAAGGCGGAAGCACTGGAACGCTGCAAGCCGCGAAGAAGGAAAAAATGACCAAGCCGGCGCCGAAGAAATATAGCGGCGAAGTCGAACTCCGCGGCCTCGACTCCGGCAAAACCTACAAAGTCACCGACTACGTCAACCAGAAGGACTACGGTACCGTCACCGGTCCAACCGGAAAAATCAACGTCGATTTCACCGGCAATTTGTTACTCGAAGCTGCGCCGCAGTAATTCTAGTCGGTAGATTTTTCGCATCTGCTTTCGCTTACGCGTGGGCGCATCGGGTCGAATGTTGATTGGGTTGCGACCGTTAGAGCGGCGAGGGAGCGCCGCACTCCAAAATGACCGTGGTGGCGCGACAGCTGACGGCGACGTTGGAATCGTTCATCACCGAGCGAAAAACAGCCGGCAAGATGCCGGCGCTACCAAAGCGCTGCGTCGCTAAGATTTTGCGAGGCTGGCAGTGTTTTTGGCAATGAAGGTGTCGCGGTAGGTGGCGTCGCGGAAGGCTTCGGTGCCGCCGCCGCGTGTTGTTGAGAGAGCGGCGATTACGTTTCCGAAGGCAAGGCAGCTTTCGAGGCTCGCTTTGCGGACGAATTGATGCAGGAAGCCGGCGTTGAAGCTGTCGCCGGCGCCAACGGCATCCACAACCTTAACAGCGAGCGGCAGCGCGGTGAATTGCTTCTCTCCGCTGACAACCATTGCTCCCTTGGAGCCGCGCTTCAAGACTAACGTCTTTACTTTTTTCGAGAGAATTTCGATTGCTTTGTCGATGTCATCGACGCCGGCCATGCGGCACGCTTCATGCTCATTGGGCATGAGCAGATCGAGATGCGGAAATAATTTTTGAATCTCAGGCGTCCAGCGATCGTCGGGGTCGTCGTTCGTGTCGAGTGACGTTGTGAGGCCAGCCGCTTTCGCTTCGCGGAAAATTTGCTCGAGGCT
>DATAMU010000549.1:0-2544 GCA_036266605.1 Candidatus Acidiferrum sp.
TTTGATTCGGAGCCGGCGCGGGAGCTTTCGCGGCGGATTCAGGAAGAGATTTATTTCAACGCGCTGAGCGCGTCGTGCGCGCTGGCTGCAGAATTTGGCGCGCATCCGGCGTTTGCGGAGACGCGGGCGGCGGAGGGCGTACTGCAATTCGATGTGTGGGGAGTGAAGCCGAGCACGAAGAATGCGTTGCGATGGGAGGACTTGCGGTCGCGCGTGAAGGCGAACGGACTGCGCAATTCCCTGCTGATCGCGATTGCGCCTACGGCGACGATTGCTTCGATTGTCGGGTGCTATGAGTGCATCGAGCCGCAGGTTTCGAATCTGTTTAAACGCGAAACGCTGTCGGGAGATTTTGTGCAGATCAATCGATATCTGGTGACGGAATTGAAGCGATTGAATTTGTGGAATGAGGGAATGCGGAACCGGCTGAAACTTTCGGATGGGTCGATTCAAAACATTCGCGAAATTCCAGAGGAAATTCGCGCGGTGTACCGGACGGCGTGGGAGATTCCGATGCGATCGCTGATCGATATGGCGGCGGAGCGCGGAGCGTTCATCGATCAGAGCCAATCGCTGAATTTGTTTGTGCAAAGCCCGAACATCGGGAAGCTGTCGTCGATGTACATGTATGCGTGGAAGAAGGGGCTGAAGACGACGTACTACTTGAGGTCGCGGCCGGCGACGGAGATTGCGAAGACGACGGTGTCGGCGGTGAGTGCGTCGACGGCCTCACTCGATGCGAATCAGGCGGTTGCTTGCTCACTGGAGAATCCGGGGTCGTGCGAAGCGTGCCAGTAGGGGCGGTCGGCGGGCGCGGGAAACTTCGATTTGGGCGATCCACGTTACAAACCGCACTCTCAGAAACCGAGGGTGCGGCAGCCAGGGCGACTAGATCTTCAGATTGAGAAAAAAGGAGAGGAAATGATTTTAGATCCGGGGTTTGATTTGACGTTGAGGCCGATGAAGTATCCGGTTTTTTACGAGCAGTACAAGGCGGCGATCAAAAATACGTGGACGGTGGAGGAGGTGGATTTTTCTACCGATGTGAGCGATCTGCGGCAGAGGATGACGCCGGCGGAACAGCACCTGATCAACCGGCTGGTGGCGTTCTTCGCGACGGGCGATTCGATCGTGGGAAATAATTTGGTATTGAATTTGTATAAGCACATCAATTCGCCTGAGGCGCGGATGTATTTGTCGCGGCAGCTTTTCGAAGAGGCGCAGCACGTCGAGTTTTATTTGACGCTGCTCGATACGTACATCGCGAACCCTGACGAACGCAAACAGGCGTTTGATGCGGTGGAGACAGTGCCTTCGATTCGAAGGAAGGCGGATTTTTGTTTCAAGTGGATCGATTCGATTCAGGCGCTGGATCGGATTACGACGGCGGACGAACGGCGGAACTTTTTGCTGAATCTGATTTGTTTTGCGTGCTGCATCGAGGGGCTGTTTTTCTTTGCGGCGTTTGCGTATGTGTATTTTCTCCGATCGCGCGGGTTGCTGCACGGATTGGCGAGCGGGACGAATTGGGTGTTTCGCGATGAGAGCGCGCACATTCAGTTTGCGTTTGAAGTGATTCGAACGGTGCGGGAGCAGGAGCCGGGGATTTTCGATCGCGGGATGGAAGAGCGCGTTGTGGAGATGTTGCGCGAAGCGGTCGATTGCGAGATGGCATTTGCCGAGGATGTGCTGAGTCTTGGAGTTGGAGGGCTTTCGGCGAAGGACATGCTCGAATATCTGCGCTATGTGGCGGACCGGCGACTGGAGGCGTTGGGGATTGCACCGGTGTTTGGGTCGAAGAATCCGTTTGGATTTATGGAATTGCAGGATGTGCAGGAACTGACGAATTTCTTTGAGCGGCGCGTGTCGGCATATCAGGTCGCGGTGAAAGGCGAGGTGGCGTTTCACGACGACTTTTGAGATTGTTCCATTTGGCTTGCGATGGGCGACTGCGCATTGCGTTTGCTCGCGAGCCTTGGGGATGCGTGGGTGCCTGACGCGATTACGTTTTATGTGGTGGCGGTGATTTTTGTCGCGACGTTGATTCGATCGACATTGGGATTTGGTGAGGCGCTGGTGGCGGTGCCACTGTTGGCGATGCGTGTGCCGGTTCGCGTGGCGGCGCCACTTGCGGTGCTGGTGTCGGTGATTGTGGCGGGCGTGATCGTCGTGCAAGATTGGCGGCACGTTCATGTGCGGAGCGCGGGCGGATTGATTTTGACGTCGCTGCCGGGGATTCCGTTGGGCGTGTGGCTGCTGGCGCGCGGGAATGAGCATGCGGTGAAATCGGTGTTGGGATTGATCATCGTCGCGTTCTCGATTTTTTCGCTGACGCGGAAAAATGTGATGCATTTGGGCGATGACGACTGGGGATGGCTTGCGGGCTGCGGGTTTTTGTCGGGCGTGCTTGGCGGAGCTTACGGGATGAATGGGCCGCCGCTGGCGGTTTACGGCGCGTTCCGGCGGTGGTCGCCACAACATTTTCGAGCCACGTTGCAGGGGTATTTTTTGCCGGTGAGTTTGGCGGGATTGGTTGGGTATTTT
>DATAMU010000550.1:0-1911 GCA_036266605.1 Candidatus Acidiferrum sp.
TCCTTGCCGTCCGCGGCTGTTGCGTGGACGTGCTTTATCAGTTTGATTTCAGTTCCCGTCTGTGACGGATGAATCTCGACTGCATCCATAAACGAACGGATTAAGAAAATACCTCTGCCCGAAGTCTTCAAAAGGTTTTCCGGCGCCAGCGGATCAGGGACCTTGGCTAAATCCAGCCCCCGGCCCTGATCGCGAATAGTGATCACGAGGTCGTGGCCGGTGCGTTCGAATTCCAAACGCACCTTCTTGTCAGGATCGTAGGCATTGCCGTGCAAAACGGCATTGACTGCCGCCTCGCGGACCGCCATTGCAATCTGCAGAACCTCGTCTTCGCCAAAGCCGTTTTCGGTGGCAATTTCAGTGGCGGCCTGCTCCGATTTGTCCACGGTTTCGAGGGTGGAGTCCAGCGTAAACGAGCGCCGCTCTGGAGTCATAATCAAGGGGTTTAATGAATCCGCAAAAGCAATTGTCCGCGAAAAACATCTGCCGCCGGGCACTTTTCAGCAGATTGGGTAGTTTGCCTCTCTAATGTGGAAATGTCAACGAGAGGGTTTCCCAGGGACCGCGTCTTCATGACTTTTCGTCATGCCGGACATTGCGCAGCAGCAATGTGAGGGCGTCAATCGCCAAATGCGCAGCATGACTTGATGCGGGTGGTAATCCGCCGAGAACGGCGACGATGGCATCTGCATCAATCTCAGCCGCTTCCGACATCGTGCGACCGGATGCCAGCGTTGTCAGGGCTGATCCGCAAGCCATCGCGGGAACGCATCCCTTGGCTTTGAACCGGATGTCCGCGATTCGACCGCCATTAATTCGCGCCGAAAGCGCGAGCACATCGCCGCAAACCGGATTTTCAAGCTGCGCGACCGCGTCGGGCGAATCGAGAACGCCGGCATTGCGAGGGTGCTCGAAGTGGTCGAGGAGTTCGGGGGAGTACACAGGAACATTTTAGAACGAGGGCAGCAGACTTCCGGAACGACGTCTGTGCCCCTGTCGAATGTCTTGCGAAGGGAACGATGAAGCACGGTTTTGCCTAGCACTGTCATCCTGAGCAGAGTAGATGCTTCGCGAAGCGAAGCATCTACGGAGTCGAAGGACCCCGTGGTCGCCGGGCGCTATTCCAGACGCATGAAGGCATTCTCACGATGAAGTGCACCACTCCGGAGAGAATGTCTTGCGGGATCGCAGTGGGCGCTGGGGCTGCCCGCCTCCTTCGACTGCGTATCCGATGCGCGTTCGCGCATCGAACATTTCGCTCAGGTCAGTGCTTTGGCGGCTCTCTCCGCGTGCAGATGCTGCAACGCCTTCACATTCACTTCCCCACGCTGCAATGCGGCAATCCCTTCCGCTGCGGCGCGGGCGGCGGCGAGAGTAGTGATCGTCGGGATGCGCGCGGTGACGGCTGCGCGACGAATGGCTTTTTCGTCGAAGAATGGGTCAGCGCCTTCCGGCGTATTCACAATCAGCTGGATACGGTCGCCTTTGATCAGATCAACGACGTTCGGCCGCCCCTCCTTGACTTTGTACACGCGCTCGCAGGCCATACCGGCTTCTTCGATCACGTCGGCGGTACCGGCAGTGGCGACGAGTTTGAATCCCATGTCCACGAACTTGCGGGCGACGACGGCGACGTGCGGCTTGTCGTGGTCGGTGACGCTGACAAATACGCAGCCTTGCGTGGGCAACTTTTGTCCGGCGGCGATTTGCGCTTTGGCAAAGGCCTCGCCAAAATTGTCTGCCACGCCCATAACTTCGCCGGTGGATTTCATCTCGGGGCCGAGGACGGTGTCCACGCCAGGAAACTTGTTCCACGGGAATACCGGAGACTTAACGTAGTAATGCGATCCGGTATCGAGATCTTTTTTCTGCTCGATGTTCTCCGGCAAAAATTCGCGCAGCTTACGGCCG
>DATAMU010000551.1:0-2973 GCA_036266605.1 Candidatus Acidiferrum sp.
CCTCCAATCCACCGCAATTTCTTGCAGACGCGGCAAATTTGCCGGCCCGATCGCCATCAAAAGTTTCACGCCGCCGTACGCAATCCCCATTCCCACAATGCCGCCCATCAATCCCAGCATCACGCTCTCAACCAATAAAGCCCGCACAATGCGAATCGACCCCGCGCCCAGCGCTGAGCGCACCGCCATCTCCTGCTGTCGCGACTCGCCTCGCACCAAAAACAAATTCGTCACGTTCGCGCAAGCAATCAGCATCACCAGCGCAATCGTCCCCATCACCACCCAGAGCGTGTCGCTCACATTTCCGATGACTTCGGCCTTCAGCGGCCGCAGCGCCGGCGTAATCTTCCACGACTCATAAATGTGCGGATTCGATCCCGGGCCGTTCGTGAACGTATCCATCCAGATCGGCAGCATCCTCGTCATATCTGCGTCTGCCTGCGCAATTGTCACGCCCGGTTTCAGCCGCGCAATCCCGTTGTATCCAAACCCCGCCAGAATCGCCTTCCCCCGATCCTCTGAAACAGGCACTAGAACATCGAAATCCGTGTCCACGATTCGAAATCCCCGCGGCATCACTCCCACAATTTCCTTCGGCCGCGAATCCACCAGAATGTTTCGCCCCACCACATTCGGATCGCCGCCAAATTTGCGCTGCCAGTAGCCGTAGTTCAACATCACGCGCTCAGGGCCATGCGGCACCTGGTCCTCGTGTGAAAGCCATCGGCCCACGGCTGGAGGGATATTCAACGCCTCCAGGACGCCGTCTGTCACACCAATCGTCTTCACCTGTTCGGGGTCGCCAACGCCGGTGATATTCGCGCTGCCCGGACTCCACACCCCCATCGCCTGAAACGACCGGTTCTCCTCGGAATACGTGAAGTACATCGACGCCGACAGCCGCAAGCCATCGGCGAAGGTCGTCAGCCCGCCGGCGCCCGGCGCATCCTGTCGAAGCGCCACCAACTCCTGAGAATTTGGATAACGGAGCGGCCGCAACATCACGGCGTCGACCACGCTGAACACCGCGGCATTCGCGCCAATCCCGATCGCGATGGTCAGCAGCGCGACCACCGTAAATCCCAAGTTTTTTCGCAGCCCGCGCATTCCATATTTCACGTCCGACCAAAAATCCTCGATCAATTCCCACCTCCACGCTGCTCGTCCGTCTTCTTCTATCAATCCCAAATTCCCAAACTCGCGCCGCGCAGCGGCCTCGGCGTCCTTCCGAGACATTCCTTCAGCCACCAACTCCTCCACCTTCTCTTCGAGATGCGCCTGCATCTCTTCCGACAACTCCGAGTAAATCTCCGTTCGCCCAAACACTCTGCGCAAAATTCCCATCGTGTTCCTCGCTAACCCATCCGAGTTGCAGCTTCGACCCGCAACCTGAACTCAATTTCAACTCACTCGTACCGCAGAGCCACCATGGCGTCGACTTTCGTCGCACGCCGCGCCGGGAGGTAGCACGCCAGCAGCGCCGCTCCCATCAACACAGCCGCAACGCAGCCCACGGCCAGAGGATCGATCGCGCTCACTCCGAACAACAGCGATTTCAACGTCTGCCCGACGAAGTACGTTCCAAGCAGCCCGATCACCAGCCCAGCCGTCGCAAGCGTCATCCCTTCGCGCAAAATCATTTTCAGCACGGCGGCTGTGCCCGCGCCGAGCGCCATGCGCACGCCGATTTCCTGCGTGCGTTGCACGACGGCAAACGACATGACGCCGTAGATGCCGATCGCCGCCAGAGCCAAGGCGACGCCGGCGAATCCCGCGAACAAATACGTGACGAAACGATCGCCGCCTAGCGATTCGTCCACGACCTGATCCATGGTTCGAACGTTGTCCATCGCCAGATCGGGATCGGCGGATCGCACGACAGCGGCGACGCTGTTTGCCATGCTCGACGGATCGCCGTGCGTTCGAACGCTTAGGCTGAGGTAGGGCATGGGCTCCTGCCACAGCGGGATATTCACTTCCGCGGTGCTGTCGTCACGCATACTTTCGTTGCGTACGTCGCGATAGACTCCGATGATGCTCCATTCGACGGGCGGTCCCATCGTTGCCAAACCGAGCCGGTTCATCACGATGCGCTGCTTCAGCGGATCGACGTTCGAAAGAAATTTGCGCACGAACGCTTCGTTCACGACGGCGACGGGGAGGGTTCCTTCAGCGTCTGTGGGCGCAAATCCGCGCCCGCGCAAAATCGAAATCCCGAACGTTCGAAAATAATCCTGCGTCACAAGCGAGAGGCGCGTCCCGGGCGCTTTCGACGGATCATCCACCGGCTGGCCAGCGATGCTGAACCTCATGCCCCAACCTTGCCATGCCAATGGCGTACCGCTGGACGCCGTTGCCGACTCGATTCCCGGCAGCGCCGATATCTTTTCGATCAGCGGCCGGTAAAACGCGGTGACCTGTTCCGGCTGGGTGAAACGATTGAAATTGACGGGTAAGTTGAAGGTGAGAACATGATCTCGCCGGAATCCTAGATCAACCTGGGTGAGCTTCCAGAAGCTGTGAATGACAAGCCCAGCGCCAGCCAGCAGCGTCAACGCGAGCGCGAACTCCGAGACGACAAGCACGCGCCGCAATCCGGCTTTTCCGGCGTTGGCGCCGGTTCGCCCGCCTTCCTTCAGCGAATCGTTCAAATTCCAGCTCGACACTTGCCAAGCCGGCGCGCATCCACAGAGGACACCCGCTGCGATGGTGGTCGCGAGGCTGAAGAGCAGGACCGGAAGGTTGAGCCGGATGTCGGCCTCGGTCGGGATCGAATACTGCGGCAGCAAGACGACCACGACTTTCAGTAGGGCAGCAGCGAGTCCGACACCCACCGCCCCGCCAATGCAAGCAAGCGCCAAACTCTCGGCGAGAAATTGCGAGAAAAGCTGCCCACGTGTTGCGCCGAGCGAAGCTCGCAACGCCGCCTCTCTTCGACGGACCGTTCCGCGCGCCAGCAGCAGATTCGCGACA
>DATAMU010000552.1:0-1663 GCA_036266605.1 Candidatus Acidiferrum sp.
CCACTCGGCGCTTTATGCGCGCGCTGATCGCGGATTTATGCTCGCTTACGTCAAAAATCTCAACATCAATTGCGATCGATACACCCGATTGCACTTGGTCTTCACGCGAGAACAACATCGAGCGGGACAAGCGCATCACGAGCTACTCGACGCCTGCAAAACGAAGGATCCGGACATAGCCGCCGCGGCACTGTGGAAGCACATCACGGAAGCCGGCGAATATCTCCGCGAGTTTATCCGCAAACGGCGCGAGCAGCATTAACTCACGCGCGAGATAGCCTTCCATAGTAGCGACTGGGTTGATTTCCATTTGAACGAGTTGCGACGGATCCAATCGGAACTAAGCGTCCGTCAATACATTCTGCAATGTCGTCGAAAAGACGCCCATGACGCCACAATCGGCCACACCCTTCCTGAGTCGCAACAACGCGCTGCACAAACATTTACGCATTGACGGCATTTACCTTGCTCCCTTGATGAGGCTTCTCCGTTTTTCCGTGGAATAGGCACGGTCATGTAGAATTGTTGCTCCAAATCGAGCGAGGATTCTGTTTCATCTCAGCAATGGCCAATAAATCCAAATTTCAAGCCATCAAAGGCACGCGCGATCTCCTGCCTCCTGAAACTGCGCTCTGGAACCAGGTCGAACAGACTGCCCGCGATGTTTTCGGCACCTTTCACTTCGGCGAAATCCGTCTTCCCATCTTCGAGCCCACCGAGTTGTTCGCCCGCGCCGTCGGCGGCGACACCGACATCGTCGGCAAAGAGATGTACACGTTCTCCGATCAGCCGGTGCCTACAACGAGCGCGCCGGCTCAAACCGAGAAAGATGCGGGCTCGGACGCTGCGGAGGCTCGCGAATCCTCGTCCGTGAATCTCATCTCCCTTCGCCCCGAAGCCACGGCATCGGTCTGCCGCGCCTACATCGAGCACTCGATGCAGCAACTGCCGCAGCCGGTGAAGCTTTACTACATCGGGCCGATGTTTCGACGCGAGCGTCCGCAAAAAGGCCGGTACCGCCAGTTCTACCAAATCGGCGCAGAAGTACTCGGCGGACAGGATGCTCCTGCAATCGACGCCGAAGTCATCGAAATGCTGATGACTTTCTTCGACAAGCTCAATCTCAAGGGCCTCGAACTCGACATCAATTCGATCGGTCACAATGCCCCCAACTGTCGTCCGGCTTACGTCGCGCTCTTGAAGACCGAGCTCGAAAAAGTAAAAGACAAACTCGGCGCCGATTCGCAGCGGCGCATCGAGACGAATCCTCTTCGCGTGCTCGATTCCAAGCTCGACTTCGAGCAGCCCATCATCGCGACACTTCCGAAGATCGCCGATCATCTCTGCGACGAGTGCAAGGCGCACTACGAAGCCGTGAAGATGCAGCTTCAACTTCGCGGCGTCTTCTATCGCGAAAATTGGCGCCTCGTCCGCGGCCTCGACTACTACATGCGCACCACGTTCGAGATCACTGCGAAAGGCCTCGGCTCGCAAAATGCCGTCTGCGGCGGCGGACGCTACGACGGCCTCGTCGAACTCCTCGGCGGCCCGCCCACCAAGGGCATCGGTTTCGCCATCGGCGAAGACCGCCTGATCCTCTCGCTGCAGGCTGCGCAAACCGAGTCCCGGGTCACCGCCCACCAGCCACTCGCCGTCTACATCG
>DATAMU010000553.1:0-4223 GCA_036266605.1 Candidatus Acidiferrum sp.
GGAATGACCGACACGCCGGACTTCAATGTGTCGCCGAATCCGCACACGGTGCATTTGCGGACGCAATATCACGCCGTCGTGAATGGATGGAACGGCGATGTGTCGCTGAAAAACGTGAAGGCGCAGATCAATAGTTCGACAGTGTTGGCACGCGGCGAGATCGCGAGCAAGGGTGGGCCGGGCAAGACCATCTCGCTGACGGGCATCGAAAACGAGGGAAGCATCAAGGACTGGCTTGAGCTATTGGCGCACAGTCATCATCCGAAGATGACGGGGACGATGAAATTTCGGACGATCGTGTATGTGCCCCCGGGGCAGCAGGACTTCATCAAGCGCGTGAACTTGCGCGGCGATTTTGAAATCGGAAACGCCGAATTTTCGAAGCCTGCGACACAAGAGAAGGTGAACCAGTTAAGCCAGGCGGCGCGGGGTCAAAAGCCGGATGATGCCCCCGAAAGCGTGTTTGAGAATATGCGCGGGCATGTGGAGATGGAGAACGCGGTTGCGAATGTCAGCGATCTTTATTTTGGAGTGCCGGGAGCGCTGGCGCATATGCACGGGACGTACGGCATCGAGAGCGACAAGATCGATCTGCACGGGAATTTGCGGGTCGATCAGAAATTGTCGAAGAGCTCAAGCGGGTTGAAGTCGGTGTTTTTGAAGTTGATCGAGCCGGCGATGAAGAAGAAAAAGGCGGGCGAGATTGTGCCGGTGAAGATTACGGGGACGATGAAAGAGCCGTCGTATGGGCTGGACATCGTCAAATAAAGAAAGAACGGTGCACCACAGAGTTCAAAGAGGACACAGAGCGGATGAAGAATTTCTACAATGTGACGCTGTTGTGTTTTGCGTTGGGGGTGGCGGGGCTGCTATTTCGAGCGCCATGGACGATGACGCCGGCCGGCAGTGCGTACACGCATGTGGTGCTCGGATATGCGCCGGTCGCGTCTGAAAAGTTTGCGAATGTTCCGGGAGCGCGTGTGGATTGGGGCGCGGTCACGCTGATGGCGGGTGGCGTGGGGTTTTTGTCGATCGTGATTGGGGCTTCGGCGTATTTTTTTCGCGCGAAACGCGGGCCGGAGAAAGATTTGGACGACGTGTAGGTAGCCCGCGCGATTTCCAAAGCCAATAGCTATTTGCGCTACGCGATGAATTGTCTTCGGTCGCGTTGGCCCGGTACAATTCGTCATTACTTACCGGGTCGATAAATGGATGACCTTTGGAAGGTTTTTCTCGTCGCTCTGTATATTCTTGCCCTCGCATTTCTCTTCACTCCGGCTGAAGGCGTTCTCGAAGGGACCATAGCGCTTGGGCTTGTCGCTGCCGCCATTGCAGGTTTCTCATTTCACCCAAGCAAGGAAGTCTATTACGTGCGCACGAGTCGGCATCTGTATGACTCGAACGGCGAGGAACAAATCGAATTTGACTTCATTGCGGTTCGCGTCGAACTCGTGAGGTTATGGCTGCTGTTTTTGCCGACAATTTTCGCGGTCACGTTTCTCGTTTTCTCGGCGGCGAACGGCGTTTTGTGGAATTTCAGTGTCTTGAATTGGATATTCGATTCGCCCTTTGCCGCCGTCATGTTTTACGGTGTGCAGGCGATTCATGGACTAGTAGTGTTTGTGATTGTGATGCTGCAAGCGTGGGTCAGCGAGAGGTGGGTGTTGCGAAACGCCGAAGCGAGCGGCACCAATTCATTCCGCCGGAGGCAGTGGGGCGTGACGTATGCGTTTCTGGACGAGCGAGGCAGTCTATACGGCGGAGATTGCATGGACTTCCATATCGTTCGGCCGAGCGAGCTGTCCACGATCGTTTTCTACAATCGACACGATCCGGATGTGAACAAAATCGCGATGGCGTTCCTGTTCCACCGGCTGGTGGTTTTGGGGCGCGGAGTAACCGATCTGAATATGCAGACCGTCGAGGCACAAAAGGCGTTGGCCGAAATGCGACCTCGACGATTGGCGCCGGACGAGGTCTAGCGGACGTGGTGCGACCAGGGCGTCAGGGCCATGTAGGTTGAGTCGACGTGGTCGACCAATTTGCCGTTTTCTTCAGATTTCGCTTTTACGGACTTCCACTCTTCGTCGTCTTCGAAGGATTTCCAGTTGGCCTTGGCAGCGTCGCGGCTGGGGTGTTCGAGGATGTAGATGAGCGTGTTGGATTTTGCCGGGTCGTCGGTGGGGACCCAGTAGGCGATGCTGCGCATGTGGTGCTTGGCGAAAATTTTGTCGGTGTGATCGCGGAAGCGGGCGAGGAGCGCGTCGAGCTTGCCTTCCATCACGTGGTAGATGCGAAGTTCGTAGACGGTGGAGGATGTCGCGGGCTCTGCGGCGGCGGCGTTCATCAGGGCTTCGGGTAGAAGGGCTGCGAGAGGGAGCGCGGTGAGTACGGTTCGTCGGTTCATGGGGCGGGATTTTAGCAGAAGACGAAGGTTCCGGGTTATGGGTTTGATGCGTCCCACGAAAAAAACAAAAACGAACCGAGATGAGTTTGACGCCTGGGCAAGCTGGGGCGCGGCATGCTGCGCCCCTACACGATTAGTGTGCGGCTTAATAGCGCCAGGAGGTGAGGTCGGCTCCGGCGGGGGCGGTTTTTTCGATGCGCTGCAAGATCATCGGAACGTACATGGTGTTGTAGTGCAGGCGCGAGAGATAGTTAGGCTCGGTGGGATCGCCGTTCCAGCAGTGTTCGGCGCGGTCGCCGTATTTTACCTCGCCCTCGTAGGGCGGGTTCGTGGTTGATTTGAGAAAATCTTCGATGAGGTAGACGGCGTCGTTGAGCATGTAGTTGTCGGCGCTGCCAACGTAAATGCGCAGCTTGCCGCGGAGTTTCGGGCCGAGCGTGGCCCAGTCGCGCTGGAGAATGTTGCTCAGGTCGTAGTGTTCCTTCCAATAGGCAGCGATTTTGGGATCGATCTCGCCAGTTTCCTTGTTGAAAATTGGAGCGGGGTAGCCGTCGGCGCCGACTGGTCCGTATACGGCCTGCCAGATGTCGTACTGTTCGCCGGAACGTGAATGCGAGCCGAGCGCGAGCTCGTATTGATTGACGCTCTTTGTTGTGGCGATGGTGTGGCCGAGGTAATCGCGGAAGCCGGGTTGCGCGACTTCGGTGTGCGGACCTTGAATGAAGAATGCGTTTTTATCTTTGTAGAGATCGATGTTGGTGTAGGCGCGAAAATCGACCGGATCGGGGCAGGCGACGAACGCGCCGTTGTAGTGATCGGGATAAAACATTTGCACGGCGATCGATTCCCAGCCGCCGGTGCTGCCGCCGTAGACGAAACGCGCCCAGCCCTGTCCGATGGCGCGGAATTGTTTTTCGAGCGCGGGGATGAGTTCGGTCTCGATGGCTTCGCCGTAGGGCCCGAGGTTGGCGGAATCGACGGCGTAAGAATCGTCGTAGTAGGGATTTGCGTGATTGATTTGCGCGACGAGCAGGCGCGGGAACTTTGGCGCGATCCACTGCTGGTAGAACTTGTACTCCTCTTCCTGCTGGATGCGGTTGTAGCCGGAGATGTGGAAGCGTTCGCTGAAGTCGGGCTTTAGATTGGGATCGGGCGGCTCGGTGCGGAAGCCTTCGAAGTCGTGATTGAAGTGATCTTCGAAAATGGCGAGAGGGAAGTGCGCGTTGGGATGCTCGTCGAAGCCTTCGGGGACGAGGATGTTGGCGCTGAGGAACATCGGGCGGCCCCAGAATTTTGTGAGGAGCGCGCTCTGGATGCGCATGTGGCGGATGTACTTGGTGTCTTTGGGTGCGGGGATGGCGGGGATTTCCTGGTCGAGGGAGACGGCGATGGGCTGCGCGTTTGCGGTTGAGTTTGCGCCGATCGTGATCTTGACCGGCTTGCTGTAGAGATTGGTGGGCGAGACGTTCCAGTGCTGGCCTTCGCCTTGGTCCATGTGGAGCTTGACGGTGTGGCCGTCGCTGCGATGGAAGGTTTCGTAGCGGTTGAGGACGACCTGCATGTAGTATTCGCCGGGTTTTACGTCGTGGAGATAGCGGACGGGATAGCCGAAGGCGGAGTCGTCGATGGTTGTCTGTTGACCGGGCTGCATGTTGTCAACGTCGAGGCCAAAAATCATTTGAGTGCGCGGTGCGAGGGAGATTTGCATGCGCGGCTCTTCGCTGGGATCGTTGGAGAGAATGAGGAGGAGGCGGCCGTCGAGGGGTTGGGCGCTGCGTTCTTTGGGGAAGGAGACGGAGAATTTGGGCGCATCCGC
>DATAMU010000554.1:0-1544 GCA_036266605.1 Candidatus Acidiferrum sp.
CGAAAGTCCCTCGAGTGCGACCAAGACGAAGGCTTGACGCGGCTTCGGCGGAATTTGGGCCAAATGCCGTTCGACTGGCTGGCTGGGGCCAGCGGCGCTCGCCTTACCGTTGAGCCCAACTGAATTCCAGATCTTTGTGAAAAGCCGATAGAGGGCGATCCGTGTAGAAAGCCCGGTGTCGAGCACCTTAGGATCTTGGACCAGAGCTTCTAGCGTGGCCGCTACGTAGGCGTCGCCGGAAGCCTGACTACCCGAAAGCGCGCGCGCGTAGCGCCGCAAGTACGGCAAATGTTGAGCAACTGCTTGAGATGTCGACAAGAATCCCTCCGAATGCTGCCACGCCTTGGTCGACTAGGGTAACGCCCCCAATTATGCCCATCGACCTGTAGCGGTCCAACGCCATGGTCTCAAAAAAGTTCCGTTCGGGGGGAACCATCTGCGCAGTCAGGGGTTTTGACACAAACCAAGGGGGCAACCGAGCCCGGACATGGGGGTCGGAAGTTTGGGGTTGACCAATGAACGAACGCAAGCCCGTGGGACAGCAAAATCAAATGGAAGCCGCGGCCACTCGCAACAAAAAGTCCAATTCGAAGCCGGCCAAGCTTGGTCGGGATGTGCAAGCCCGGCTCGGGCAGCAGCTCCGCGCGATGTACGACGAAGTCGTCAACCAGGGCGTTCCTGATCGGTTTAGCGAGCTCATCAATCGTCTCAATGGCGATGAGAAAAAGGACGGGCACTAATGGCCATGGACGACTCGGTCCGCAAAGCCGTTCTTAGTGCGGTGCCCAGTCTCCGCGCCTTCGCGATTTCCTTGTGCGGAAACGTGGACCGCGCGGATGACCTGGTGCAAGAGACTTTGCTGCGCGCTCTTGCGAATATCGATTCGTTCCAGCCGGGCACGAACATGTCAGCGTGGCTCTTCACCATTCTCCGTAATCATTTTCGTTCGGAGTATCGCAAGCGCCGGCGCGAGGTCGAGGATAGCGACGGGCATCACGCGGAATCGCTTAAGTCGCAGCCCGACCAATACGGTCACGTTGAGTTCCGCGAATTTCGCGAGGCTTTGGCGCAATTGCCCTCCGATCAACGCGAGGCCCTGATCCTGGTCGGCGCATCGGGATTTTCGTACGAGGAAGCCGCGGGCATCTGCGGCTGCGCAGTGGGCACAATCAAGTCGCGCGTCAATCGCGCCCGCACGCGGCTGGCAGAGTTGCTGCATGTCAACAGCGCCGAGGATTTCGGCCCCGATGAAACGACACGAGCGGTCTTGGCCAGCGGCGGCGAATAGATATTCCGGCGAGGACCGACGAAGTCCCCAAATAGAAAGGCTCCGTGCGACCATGTCGTACGGAGCTTTCACTGCCTGCTGAAGAGTTAAAGATACGAGACTACGGTACCGTTGGCGTACGCCCGCGAACAAGCCCCGCGATGAGAGAGATCGCAAACAGAACAATCGCCACGAAGAATACGATCTTCGCCGCTTCAATGGCGACGCCGGCAATGCCGCCGAAGCCAAGCAAGGCTGCGATGAGCGCGATGATCAG
>DATAMU010000555.1:0-6085 GCA_036266605.1 Candidatus Acidiferrum sp.
CAGCTTGCCCGGACGTGGACCTCTTCTAGCCTTCGCCCTTCTCCCCCACCACCCCGCCAAACCCATAAAGATTCAGCACATCCTGCAACGTCACAATCCCCTCCAGCCGATGCACGTCCGCCCGGCTCACCACCGGCAACGCATCCAGGTGCGCCGCCCCCAGCCGATCCAACGCCACGCTCAGCGCCTGATCCGAATGCAAATGCGGAAAACCCGGCTCACTCACAAATCGCTCCAGCACACCCATATCTCCGCCGTCGCCTGCCGCCTGCTCCAAAACTGCGCGGCTAACCACGCCTACAACTCCTACCGTGTCGCTCACCGGCCACGAATGCACCGCGCTGTTCCTCACCCGCTCCAGCGCATCCTTCACCGTCATCGAACACGGCAAAATCTCATCCGCCCCGCGCATCGCTCGCGCCACGCGCCGCTCGTCCTCCACCGCCGTCTCATCCCCACTCGGCAGATGAATCCCATCCTGTTGCGCCAGCACGTCATAAATCGGCTCCGGCTGCATCTGCGCCGAAATGAAGAAACTCACCAGGTTCGAGATCATCAGCGGCACGATCACCGCATAATCGCGCGTCGTTTCGAAAATCATGCACACCGACGTCATTGGTGCCCGTACAATCCCCGCAAACGCCGTCCCCATCCCCACCAGCGCGTACACACCCGAAGTCGCCACATGATTCGGCCAAATCCCGTGCGCAACCGTTCCCAAACTCCCGCCCAGCATCGCTCCCAGGAACAATGCCGGACCGAAAATGCCTCCCGCATTCCCCGACGCGTACGAAGTCGTTACCGCAAAAAATTTCAGCACGAGCAACAACAACATCAGCTTCAGCGCCATGCCGCCATTCAGCGACACTCCCACATAACCGTAACCAACGCCCAGCACTTGCGGCACAAAATATCCCAATATCCCGACCACGAGCCCGCCGGCCAGCGGCTGCATCCACGCCGTCTTCCGTGGCAGCCGCATAAAACTCGCGCGCATCCGCGTCAGAGCCTTCGTAAACGCCACCGACATCAGCCCGCCCAGCACGCCCAACAGCGCGTACAGCAAAAACTCCCACGGACTCACCAGCTGATAATTCGGCACTTTGAACAGCGGATCGTTGCCCAGCAGCAGCCGCAGCATCGCCCACGACGTCGCTGACGCCAGCACCACCGATCCCAGCACCGGCGCGTGCATGTCGCCTACAACCTCTTCCAGCGCGAACAGAACCGCCGCCAGCGGCGTATTGAACGCTGCAGCCACTGCCGCAGCAGCACCCACCGGGATCAGCGCCTTCACCTTCGTCGGACTAAGCCCCAGCGCCCGCCCCAACAACGACGACAGACCCGCGCCGACCTGCACCGACGGCCCTTCGCGTCCCAGCGGAATGCCGCTCGCCAGCGTCGCCGACGTGCAGAAAAATTTCCCGAGCACCGTGCTCAGCGAAATAACACCGCCGCGCGCATACAACGCCGCCTTGGTCTGCGGCACGCCGCTCCCGCGCGCATCCGGAAAATATTTGAAAAGGAGATACCCCATCGCCAGCGACCCAATCACCGGCGCAAAAAATCGGTGCCATCCCGGACTCCCCACGGGATACACACGTAGCGCAACATGTTCCGTAAACCAAATGAACGCAACGACTGTCAGCCCGACCAGCGCCCCAATCACCAGCGTCAGCACGAGAAATACCTGCTCCTCGCGCTTCCGCAGGAAAGCGAGCCACTCCCGCGACGGCACCTTCCACCAAGGCAAAGGCGCCGCCGGAGTCTCCGGCGTCTGTGTCACCACATCACCCATGTTCGGTTCGCTCAATTGTATTGATGAAAGTACGTGCGCGACGGACGCGCGTTCACTTCGAGCAAGTGTAGGGGCGCAGCCCGCTGCGCCCCAGGTCCGCACAATCTAATCCACACCTCGTCCTGTTTTTTCTACGAATCTCTCAAGCACCATTGGGCTATCGGCACAGACTTTCTCATTCCGCCTCTACTGCGCCGCCTTCTCCGCGTTCTCTTTCTCCATCTCCTCGTCGCCAAATAAAAACTCCAACCGCAGCGGTCGATCTCGGCGCCTCTCTTCTTCCAGATGCCGCGACCTGCCCTTCAACATATCGTCGAGCGCGATCAATCCAACAAATTTTCCGGTCTCGCGTTCCACCACGGGCATGCGCGTAACGCCACGCTCCGCCATCCGGTACACCGCGGCACGCAACGGCTCGTTCGGTGCGGTCTCGATCGTCTCTCGCCGCACGATGTCGCGCAACATACTTCGCAGTGCTGTGTCACCGCCGCTCGCGATCGCCTCGCGCATATCCGCTCGCGTCAAAACTCCAACGAGTTGCCCTTCCGCGTCCACTACCGGCAACAATCTCTGCTCCTGCGGATGATCGGCATCCACTCGCAGCAAGTCCAGAACATCCGCCAACTTCCCGCTCGCCGGAAGGGCGACGACGTTCGTTCGCATGACTTCACGCACAAAGAGAATCTCCAGCGGATCAACCGAATACTCACTGCTCAAATGGTACCCGCGCCGCGCCACCTTCTCCGTCAGGATCGACCTCTTTAGCGTCAGCACCGTCACCGAGTACGACATCAAGCTCGCGATCAGCAACGGCAACAATGAATTGGCGTCGTGCGTCAGCTCAAACGCGAAGATAATCGCCATCAGCGGCGCGCGCATCGTGCCGCCCATTACCGCCGCCATGCTGATCAGCGGCCAGAATCCCGCGCCCTCCGCCGGCAAAAACATTGCTTCGAGCCCGCCCAGCGCTCCGCCCATCATCAGCAACGGCGCCAGCACGCCTCCCGACGTCCCCGACCCAAGCGATACCGCCCAGATAAACCATTTCACCAGCAGCACGCCCAAAATCACGTGCGTCGTCACCGATCCTTGCAGCAAGCTGCCGATCGTGTCGTACCCAACGCCCAACGCCTGCGGGAACACCAAACCGCCCAAACCGATCGCCAACCCGCCGATCGCAGGCCACCACATCCAATGAATCGGCAACTTGTGAAACGCGTCTTCCGCCGCATAAATCGATTGCGTCAGCAACGCCGACAGCACGCCCGCTAACAACCCGACGAGTACGCAGCCCAGAATCCCCTTCACTCCGATAAAAAGCGGATGCTCGGGTACCGGAAACAGTGGGCCGAAACCAAGCAGGAATCGCCGGCACACGGCCGCCATTCCGCTCGCGATCGCCACGGGCACCAGACTTCGCGGCTTCCACTCAAACAAAAGCAGCTCGACAGCAAGCAGCACCGACGCCACCGGCGCCGCGAATGTCGCCGACATGCCCGCCGCCGCGCCGGCCACCAACAGGGTTTTGCGTTCCGCGCTCGTCAGATGAAATAGCTGCGCGATCATCGACCCGAAGGCGCCGCCCGTCATGATGATTGGGCCCTCCGCGCCGAACGGTCCGCCCGATCCAATCGAAATCGCCGACGAAATCGGCTTCAGCAGCGCGACCTTTGGCTCGACGCGGCTCCCGTTGATCAAGATCGCTTCGATCGCCTCCGGAATGCCATGGCCTCGAATCTTCTCCGATCCATACCGCGCCATCACGCCGATGATGAGCGCGCCGCCAATCGGCACCAGCACGCTCAAATACCCAAGATGATTTCCCGACGGCGATACCAACGCAGTGCTCCATCGCCCGAAGTAAAACAAATTGGTGAATAGCCCGATCAGCCGCAACAACGCCAGCGCCACCACCGCCGCCAATCCGCCAATCACCAGCGCCAACCCCGAGATCGGCAGCAAACGTACCGTCGCCGTAAAATCTCCGAGCTTCTCCCACGAAGCCCGATTCGCCCCGCTCGGCATCCTGTGTTCGTTCTTTTCTTCGACCGTCGTCACGTCTTTTTCCGCTTTCTGTTTACGCCACTCTTCGCCGAGCGGCGTCTATTTGCCGCCAATTTCACTTCGCGGTCCAACAATCGGTCGATCGCACGCACCAATTCGTGCCCATTCGACCGCAACTCATTAATCCTTTGCCGAGCTACTTCCTCGAGCATCCGTTCGCCGCGTGGCAGCAGCGACACAATCACGTTCCGCCGGTCGTCTCGCGCCCGCGCACGGCGTACGTACCCGTTCGCTTCCAGCCGATCGACCAATTCCACTGCGCTGTGATGTTTCAGAGTAAGCCGCTCTGCCAGCGTCCGAATGGTCGCCGGCTGCCCTTCCGGCAAACCGCGGATCATCAATAAAAGGAGATACTGCTGTGGCTCCAACCCCGCCGCGCGCGCCGCCTGGTCGCCTTCACTCAAAAAATGCCGGATTTGGTGCCGCAATTCCGCTAACGCCCGGTATTGTTCGGTTCTGACTTCGCCGCTCATCATACGAGTATATCGTATTGCGATACACCTCGTCGAGTCACCCTGCCTCCGTGTTCGAAAACGTCAACGTGGAAAGATCGAAGGCCTCGTAGCGCCGACTCTACGTCGCCACTCCCCATTTCTCGCCAATCGCAGCGCCAAGCTCGATGTAGTTGTAGGGGCGGGTTTGTTTGTCCTGAGCTTCGAAGGGCCCCGCCCGCCCGTTGCGTCTTGCCACAACCCGATCGCGAAGCCACCCCTTCGCCTCCGTGCCCCTCTGCGCACTCTGTGGTGAAATCTCCCCGCGCCGAATTCGAACAGCGCAGAAAACCTCCGCGAAGCCTATTGACAATCGGTATCTTTTACGCCATGATTCTTCTCAGTTAACAGTCTGTCCCGAATTAGAACAAACTCAATCGAATTAAGTCGAATACGCCCGCGTGCAAGCCCATTGTTTTCAAGGCCTTGCGCACTCCCATTTTCGGTATAAAAAATAAGCTGTGCAAATTCAGCAACTTACACACTCTTTTGAAAAACGTAGGGGGTGTACCCGGAACCGTCCCAAAACGGGAATCGCAGGACGCGACGCGCTACTTCACGACAATCTCAAACACCTTCGACCAATTCTTCCCGGTCACAAACAGCCTCTGCTTCGCAGGGTCCCAGGCAATGCCATTCAGTACATCTTCCTGCTCGCGCGTCTCCGGTTCCGCAATCGCCGTCAGGTCAATCCAGGCCGTCACGAGTCCCGACTTCGGATCGATTCGCGCGATCCGATTTGAGTGCCAAATATTCGCCCAGATCTCGCCGTGAATAAACTCCAGCTCGTTTAAATTCGTAACCGCTTCCGGCCCCGCGAAAACTTCGAGCGTCCTCGTAACCTGAAACGAGTTCGGATCGATGTATTGCAACAGGTTCGTCCCATCGCTCAAAATCAGCGACGAATCGTCGTGCGTAAGTCCCCAACCCTCGGTGTTGTAAGAAAATTTCCCGAGCGTCCGAAACGTCCGCAGATCGTAGATGAATCCAGTCCTGTCGAGCCACGTAAGCTGATAAATCTTCCCGCGAAAAATCGTCAGCCCTTCACCAAACGATTCATCCGGCAAACGGACGGACTGCGCCACCTTGCCAGTTTCCAAAACAACTTTTCGCAGCGTCGATTGCCTCTGCCGTCCCGTGCTCTCGTAAAGGTAGCCACCGAAAAATTCGAGCCCCTGCGTGAACGCGTGCGGATCATGCGGATAACTTTTCACCACCGTCGCGTGAAGCACCGGAATCGCTCCCGGTTGAGCGACCGTAACCGACGCCGGCTTCCCCTTCAGTTGCAGCCGCTCGCTCGACTGCGCAGCCGGCTGTTGCGAAGACGGTGATTGCCGCGCAGAAACCAGCATCGCCGCTGCCGCCACACTCAGCAACGCCCCCGCAACGAAATGCCGTCGACTCAGTTCAAACATGAATTTGAAATATCTCAGCGATGCAGCCGCAAGCAACAAACGATGACCCGCGATCGCTTCCCAGATCGCGCGGTTCAGATGCCACACCGCCAATCACAGCACGACAAAGAAACTCGCTCGCAACAGAATTGGGGTGCCGCACCCTCAGTTTTTAGAGGGTGCGGTTTTTCCGCTCAACAGCTACCAACGGCCCGCAGCGTCTCAAATGTTCTATATCGAAAAATCCCGAATGCTCCGTTTAATTACAGCACTGGAGTGTCCCGTGTCACTACAGCGCTTTCCGAAACGCCTTCTGCGTCTTGTAATGCTCATACCCA
>DATAMU010000556.1:0-6567 GCA_036266605.1 Candidatus Acidiferrum sp.
TCTCGACGACCTCAACGGCAAAGCCAACTTCGCTCCCAGCTCCTTCCAGAGCAAATATCCAAATCCTTACTTCAACGAAAATGACCTCGGCGCTTCGCTCGGCGGCAAAGTTCCGAAGCTCGGCAAAACGTGGTTCTTCGCTGCCTACGAGCGCGATTACAACGTAGCCCCCGTAAAGTTCCAGTCAAACACAGTCGCTCATCCCGATCTCTACACCGGCAACTTCACGCAGATCGCCGACGAC
Organism: Candidatus Acidiferrum sp.; assembly: GCA_036266605.1. GTDB lineage: Bacteria > Acidobacteriota > Terriglobia > Acidiferrales > UBA7541 > Acidiferrum. Next base: position 245 of record DATAMU010000556.1, read on the forward strand.
GCAAAGCCGCTCGTTCCCGACGCCACCCTCGCGCAGATGACTCCCACAGAAATCGCCACCGACACCATCGATGCCGGCAATGGCGATGGCAGCCGCAAATTCGTGCAAATCCCACAGCGTCTGCTCAACCCGAGCACGCAAGCTCTCATCAACACCTACTTCCCCCAAATCGGTCTCGGCGCCCCGATTAACCCCGAAACCGGCAGAATTCCCGGCGGCTATCAAACAATTCTCCCCGGCAACTCCACGCTCGACAGCGGCGTTCTCCGCATCGATCACGATTTTTCCGATCGCGATCACCTCTACGGCGTTTACGACGCATCCGCTCAGACCAGCGCGCAGAACGCTGTCGTGAACCCCTACCCGGGACTCGGCCTAACCCAGGTCAATCGACGCAACGACACGCTCTCACTCTCGTACACGCGCTCCATTTCCACCAATCTCATCAACGAGGTCCGCGGAGGCTTCAATCGTGAGAATCTTCTCCAGCACAGCAACACAACGCTCTCGAGCTTTCTAGGCAGCATCGGTTTCAGCCAGGCCGACATCGACGCCTACGGTGCCGCAACCGGTCCGTTTGCGCTCTCGACCTTCGGCCATCCCGCCATCAATTTCAGCGGGACCTTCGCCACCTTCACAAACGGCGGCCGCAACACCTTCCGCCCGCTCAACCAAAACCTCATCACCTACGGCGACACTTTCACTTGGATCAAAGGCAAGCACGCCTTCCGCATGGGCGGCGACATGGTCTACAACGAAGCCCAGGACGGCTTCGCTCTCAATCGCGGCAACCCGCGCGGCTCGATCACCTACGGTGGCTCCGGCCTCACGCCTTTCACCAACTTCCTCTTGGGCAATCCCGGTACGTCCGTCAGCACCGTCTCCAACCCGCGTCCCGCCATGGACGTCCACAACTGGGAGAGCGGCTTCTTCTTCCAGGACACCTGGAAGCTCACCAACAACATCACGCTCAACCTCGGCCTTCGCTACGAGCTGATCACTCCGTTCATCGACAAAAACGATCTCATCGCCAACTTCGATCCCGACTTCGTCGATCCCACCACCGGCCAGCTCGGCCGTTTCGTCATTCCGTCCAACAAGACCCTCCAGTTTCTCGACAAGCGCATCGTTAACTTCGGTTACGTCCTCGCCGGCGACTCCGGCCTCGACGTTGGCCGCGGCGTCGTGCGCACCGACAAAAACGACTGGTCTCCGCGCATCGGCATTGCGTGGCGCATCGGCAACAAATCTGTGATTCGCGGCGGCTACGGAATCTACTATCCGACGTCCGCAGCACAAGGCATTCGCGATCCAATCGCCACAAACCCGTTCAACCAGGGCGTCACCACACGCGGCACCGATCCATGGCCCGGCAACGGCGTCGATGGCACCAGCCCCGTTTCCGGCGGCACCGTTTCTGCTACCGGCAACACGCCCGCCGTCAACGTCGTTCCGTTCGGCATCCATCAGCCGCGCATCCATCAGTACAATGTCACCTACGAGCGCGAAATCGGATGGGACTCCGTCCTCCGCGTCTCGTATCTCGGCTCCACCATGCACGGCCTCATCGCCGGCAAAGATCTCAACCAGGTCGCGCCCAGCAACACTCCATTCGGCGTCACGGCCGTCGACCCCGACACCGGCGATCTTCTGCCGGGCCAGATCTGCGACCCGACCCAATTCAACTGCGGTATCTCGCCCGCCGACGCAAATCGCTACCGTTTCCCCGCGCTCGGCGACTTCGTCCTCAGCTACGGCAACTACGGCCACGCACAGTCCAACGCGTTCCAGACCCAATTCGAACGCCACTACAAACACGGCCTGCTACTCAATCTCGCCTACACCTATCTCGACCAGAAATCGACCGCTCTCGACACCGGTAACTCCAGCCTCGGTGGTATCGCCTACGATTCCCAAAATCCCGATCAGGATTACGGCATCGACGGCTACACCTCCAAGCACCGCTTCGTTGCTTACGGCGTCTGGGATCTACCCGTCGGCCGCGGCCGCCAACATGGCGCTGGTATGAACCGGTTCGCAGACGCCATCGTAGGCGGCTGGTCCACTACCTTTAATATGTTCGCCAAGTCCGGCACCGGCTTCACGCCGTTCTGGATTTGCGACGACTGCAATCCTGTCGAGCCCGGCAACATCGGCATCTCCTCGGTGGACGCCGTCGGCGACTTCAACGCAGAGCCGTCTTATCGCCCAACGGTACTCAGCAACAACTACAACAAGAAGACCGGCGACAGCATCTGGAACGCCGCCGCCTTCGGACTGCCCTCCGTCGGCGCCGACGTCTTCTCCAATCCAGCCAACGCCAAGCGCAACCTCCTCTATGGCCCCGGCACTTGGGGAGTCAATCTCGGCGTTCACAAAGACTTCCACTTCGGCGAACGTTGGACCGCCCAAATCGGTGCCGACGTGGACAACGTCTTCAACCATCCGTTGTTCTCGCCTGACGCCGACTCCGGCGGTGGTGGCGGCAGTTTCGCCTTGCTCGGCGACTTCAACATTCGCGTCAATCCGACCACCGGCGCACTTCTGCCGATCGGCCAGGGACATCCCGAGGACATCATCCCCAATCCGGATTTCGGCCGTTTGATCAACAGCTTCTCGCAGGAAGGTGTGGACAGCCGTCGCACCGTCCGCCTGCGGCTGCGCATCACGTTCTAACTGGTCCGTGTAGGGGCGCAGCACGCTGCGCCCCATGTCCGCAAAATCACTGCGTCTTGGCGAGAGATTCCTTCGCTGAAGCCCAAAGATTCTACGTGCGCGGCGCGTTGTCCGTCTCTTGTAGAGGCGGGGTTTACCCCGCCCGACGTGAACATGACCGCGATCTATTCGCTACGGGTGGGCTTACTGGGACTTGTTCGTGGGGCCAAAAAATTACGCCGTCTACCGCGCAATCTAAAACGCGTTCGTCTGTCGACTCTGATTCGTCCGCGCCGGCGCGATCGCCACTCGCCGAACGCTCTCTCTTCGAATGAGCTCCGTCGGCAGCAGCAGCTGTTGCGTCGGGTAGTTCGGCTCCTGAATCCGTCGCAGCGTGAATTCCGCAAGGTGCGTCCCCAATTCTCTCGGGAATTCGCGCACAGAGGTCAGTCCTGGATGCAGCACGTCGCCAATCGTATCGTTGAATCCGGCCACGCTCACGTCATCGGGTATCCGTATCCCCGACTCTTGCAGCGCCTGATACGCTCCCGACGCCGCCTGATCCGTCCCCACAAACAGCGCCGTCGGCCTCTCCCCGCTCGCCAGCAGCGATTTCACCGCCAAATATCCCAGCTCCCGATCTTCCGAATGGATCTCCTTGAACCGCGGCTCCAGCCCCGCTTCCTTCATTGCTTCTTCGTAGCCCTTGGCGCACCGCGCAAACCACGGCAGCCGCAAATTCCCGACGTACCAGATCGCCGTATGCCCCTGCGCGATGAAATGTCGCGTGATCTCCGCCGCCCCGCGCACATCGTCCGTGTAGACGCAGTCGTACTCATCCGGCCGCCAGTCACCCACGATGTTGTTCCCCATCACCGAAAAGGGAATCCGCGTCTCACGCAGCGCCGCGAGAATGCTTACCGAATGCGTTCCGCTCAGGATCACCCCGGCTGGCCGGTTCGTCTTGGTCAACGCATGAGGCAGCTGCATGTTCGTCGGGGGAGCATTCAAGTCCCGCCGAAACGATATGAACTGCAAATCCCAATCGTTCTGCGCGCAGTAACCCTCAGCCCCAAGCAGCACCTTCGACTGAAACTCGTTCACCGTATCCCGATTCCCCAGCACAAACGCGATCGTCCGGTTCTTTCGGTTCAGCGTCAGGTCTACTCCCAGCTTCTTCGCCGTCTCATAGACCAGCGTCGCAATCGCCGGATCGACCTGCGGGTTTCCATTTGCCACCCGCGAGACCGTCGCGGGGCTCACCTTGGCATGTCGCGCAACGTCAAGAAGCCGCGTTTTCGGCGTTTTCATATGCCGTATCAATATCCTAGGCTTGCATTCGTGTCCAATGAAATTTTATGCGCCTTTTCATGAAAAATTTCCCAGAATGTTGGAAATTTAATTAGTATTTAGGGAATCGAAGAGATAGTGTTGGCACCTCGGGACCAAGGAGACGCGACTTGCAGCTAAACGTATTGCCCAGCAAAACTGAAGTAGGTTCCTCCGCCGCCAAGCACGCCGCCAAGTCCCTCCAGCGTATCCTCGCCAGCTCCGAAACCGTCCGCCTCATCGCCGCCACCGGCGCCTCCCAGATCGACTTCCTCCAATTCCTCACCGCCACTCCCGGCATCGACTGGAACCGCGTCGAAATGTTCCACCTCGATGAATACATCGGACTTCCCGTCACTCACCCCGCCAGCTTCCGCAAATACCTCACCGAGCGCTTCATCCGCAAAACCGGCATCCGCCGTTACCACCTCCTCGACGGCGAAACCAATCCCGAGGAAGTCGTCCGCACCGTCGGCGACGCGTTGAAATCCGCTCCCATCGATCTCGCCTTCGTCGGCATCGGCGAAAACGGCCACCTCGCTTTTAACGACCCGCCGGCTGATTTCGAAATCGACGAGCCTTACTTGATCGTTGAACTCGACCAAGCCTGCCGTACGCAGCAGGTCAACGAAGGCTGGTTTCAATCCATGGCCGAAGTTCCCGCTCGCGCCATCTCCATGTCCGTCAAACAAATCCTCAAAAGCAAAGAAATCATCGCCGTCGTGCCCGGCGCTCAGAAAGCAAAGGCGGTCAAAGCCTGCCTCGAAGGCGAAATCGGCCCTATGGCTCCCGCCTCTGTCCTCCGTACGCACGCAAACACCACCATCTATCTCGACACAGAATCCGCTTCGCTCTTAACCGAAGCCACGACTCCATCGATCTAAAAAGGAAGAGGGGAAAAACATGAGCTCCGCTGAAAATTCAGACAACAAGGTTGGTCGCCGCGAATTCATTCAAAAGGGAGCTTTGCTCGCAACGGCAACCGCCGCCGTCAGCTCTACCGCGCTCTCCTACAGCCGCATCCCCGGCTCCAACGATCGTATCTCCATCGGCCACATCGGCATCGGAAACCGCGGCTCCGAACTCGACCGCATGGTCGCCCAACTCAGCAAGTCCAAAAACGTCCAGATGGTTGCCGTCTGCGATCTCTGGACCGTCAATCGCGATCGCGCCGTCGCCTTCAACACCAAGGCCTACGGCAGCGCGCCGAAAGTCGCCGCCGTTCCCGAAGAACTCCTGAACATCAAAGAACTCGACGCCGTCATCATCTCCACGCCCGAACACTCCCACTCACCGTTGCTGAAACTCGCCATCGAAGCCGGCAAAGACGTCTACTCCGAAAAGCCCATGGGCAACGTCCTCGCCGAAGTCAAAGCCGCTCGCGACGCCGCCCTCAAAAGCAAACAGATCGTACAGATCGGCACGCAACATCGCAGCGAGGCTTATCAACTCGCCGCTCGCGAGTTCATCCGAACCGGCGCCGTCGGCGACGTCACCAAATACGAAATCGAATGGAACTATCACGGCCCTCGCTGGCGCGGTCGCCCCGAGGTAAAACAAATCCGCGAGCAGGACACGAACTGGCCCGTCTGGCTCATGACCAAGCCGGCCCGTCCGTTTGATCCGCAGCTCTATTTTGAATTTCGCCTCTACAAAGAATTTTCCAGCGGCATCCCTGATCAGTGGATGAGCCACGGCATCGATCTCTGCCACTTTTTCATGGACGAGCAGTTTCCCGATTCCGTCGTCGCCAACGGCGGCATCTTTGCCTGGCACGATGGCCGTCAAAATCCCGACACCTTCCAGGCACTCCTCACCTATCCCAAGGGCTTCATGGCCAGCTACACCACCAGCTTCGGCAACGATGCTCCCAGCTTCACTCGCATCATGGGCAAAAAGGGAACCATGTTTAACACCGGCGGCGAAGGCAGCCCCCGCTGGCAATTCGTCAACGAAGTCGGCAATCACGAAGACGATTTCGACGTGGACAAAAAGCGCGTCACCAAAGACATACTGCTCCCCGGCGACAAAGGACTCCCCCCAGCCGGTATGGGCGACGAGGACCTTTCTCACCTGACAAACTGGTTCGAATGCATGCGTTCGCGCCAGCAACCCAACGCCACCGTCAATCACGGCTTCTCCCACGCCGTCGCCATCATGATGGCCCGCGACTCCTACTGGTCCGGCAAACGCCTCTACTTCGACCGCACCACCGAACAAATCGTCGACACCCCACCGGCAAAATAACTGCGCTCCCGGCAAAGCTACCCGCTCGATCTAACCGTGCCGCGATCATGTAGGGGCGCAGCACGCTGCGCCCCAAGTCCGCACGACGTAGC
>DATAMU010000557.1:0-2216 GCA_036266605.1 Candidatus Acidiferrum sp.
GCGATTTTGATTTGTGGGTCGCGCCTTCAGGCGCGACATGAGTCGGCAATAGGAAAGGGGCTTCAGCCCTGAAGTCAGGGCGTGATGTCGCGCGGGTACCCACCCTCGATGTTTGAGGGTGGGCTCTTCTCTTCGGATCAAGACCTGCTAACCGTCGAGCCGCCCGGTTCACGCCGCGCCCACTCGCTCAAACCCTGCTCGCTATTGCAAAATACCTCGTGCCCTCAGCCCCATTCTTCGTCGCCGCAGTTTCACTCGCAATCTGGCTCTACCTTTTCCTAGCACGCGGAAATTTCTGGAACCTGCAACCGTTCGACGATGACGACGCAACGCACACAGCACCGGCAACTTGGCCCGTAGTAACCGCCATTATCCCCGCCCGCAACGAAGCCGAAACCATCGCCCAAACAATCGCCTCGCTCTCCCAACAAAACTATCTCGGTAAATTTTCAATCATCGTCATCGACGACCACAGCGCCGACGCCACCGCAAATCTCGCGCAAGAATCCGCGCAAGCGAACCGCAAAAACTCAAACGCAAATATCGACGTTACGATAATCTCCGCCCCGCCGCTCCAACCCGGCTGGACCGGCAAACTCTCCGCCCTGAACGCCGGCGTTCTTTCCGCAATGCAGAACGCGACCTCCCCGCCGAACACGACAGCCACGCCGAGCTCATCCGCGACCGCTAACGCCGTCACATTGAGCACGGCCGCCATGCAGAACGCCGCAACCCGGGAGTGCACGGCTTCAGCCGTGCCGCAATCCGACGCCACAAAAGGGGCTTTAGCCCCTGCGGTCCCCGCCTCCGCCTACTTCTGGTTCACGGACGCCGACATCGTCCACGCTCCCGACACTCTCACGCGTCTCGTCGCCCGCGCCGAACACCAAAGCCTCGACCTCACCTCCCTGATGGTCCTCCTGCGCGCCGAAACCCTCCCCGAAAAATTCCTCATCCCCCCATTCCTCTTTTTCTTCCTCATGCTCTATCCGCCCGCAAAAATCGCTGACCCAAAATCCAAAATCGCCGGCGCCGCCGGCGGTTGCATCCTCCTCCGCCGCGATGCCCTCGATCGCATCGGCGGCCTCGCCTCCATCCGCAGCGAAGTCATCGATGACTGCGCCATCGCTCGCGCCGTAAAACACTCCACCGCCGCACCGGCAGCGTCGGCCAATCCGCAAAATTCTGCCGTACAATCCGCCTCGCCAAATAAGCCAAAAATCTGGATGGGCCTCACCCGCAAAAGCCGCAGCCTCCGCGCCTACACCACCTTCGCCGAAATTCGCGACATGATCGCCCGCACCGCCTTCACCCAACTCCACTACTCCGCCCTCCTCCTCATCGGCACGCTCCTCGGCCTCGCCATCACCTACCTCGCTCCCATCGCTCTCCTCTTCACACACGACACCGCCACGCGCCTCATCGCGCTCTCCACCTGGCTCCTCATGTCCCTCTTATTTCTGCCGACCATCCGTTTCTACCGCAACTCCACTCACTGGGCCGCCTCACTCCCTCTAGCCGCCGCCTTCTACGCCGCCGCCACCTTCATCTCCGCCACACGGTACTGGACCAACCGCGGCGCCCAATGGAAAGGCCGCTCCCAAGCCCCGCAATCATCACGTTGACTCAGAGCGCTGAGTTACAATCCGCATCCATCAGCCACGCAATAAAGGAGCCCCCGTGATCACCGGCGCCCACTTCGTTCTCTACTCCACCAACGCCGAAGCCGATCGCGCCTTCCTCCGCGACACCCTCGGCTTCCATCACATCGACGCCGGCCACGGCTGGCTCATCTTCGCCCTCCCTCCCGCCGAAGCCGCCATCCACCCAGCCGAAACAAACGGCCGACACGAACTCTTCCTCATGTGCGACGACCTAAAATCCGAAATCGCCGCCCTCACAAAAAAGGGCGCCATGTTCTCCCCAATCGAAGAAGCCCGCTGGGGCTCCATCACCAAGCTCCGCCTCCCCAGCGGCGCCGAAATCGGCCTCTACCAGCCCAAACACAAAACCGCGCTGCGAAGCTGAACTACACACCACGCCAATTTGCCCACCCGTGGTATAATGGTGTCGTCGGATCAGGGCTATATCCCGCACTTAAGGAATGGCACCGGAGGCCACAATGAGCATTCACCCCACCCAGGGCGAAGGTAAGATCACCGCGCCCGCACTCCTTCAGCGCAAGTCCGACCCCACATCTCAAAAAATCGTATGCC
>DATAMU010000558.1:0-2383 GCA_036266605.1 Candidatus Acidiferrum sp.
GAGCGCGCGGCCGAAACATCCCACGCCAACCAGGACGATGTGAATTCGTGCTTGCCACCGACGAGGATGCTTCCGATTCCGATGTTCGGCCGCCGATCTTGCGTGTTGAAACTCGGCGTGCCCGTGCAAACTCCGGTGGAATCGCAACCGTTGGAACCGAGCAGCGAAATGCCCGGCGTGTTGTCGTTCAACGAATAGACCCAGCGGTCGCCGTAGTTTTTGAAATTCGAATACAGATAGCGCGCGTAGATATCCGATCCCTCGCCCAGTTTATAGTCGGCGCTGCCCGCCAACCCCCACCGCGATCGGTAGTAACGATACTCGCGGACATCAATGGAATCCTTCCACAACGCGGTTGTGCCGCCTGGAAGCGTGGCGACGTCCGAAACTGGCTCAATGTCATCAATGCCTCGGCCGGTCCAGTCGTACGAACCTCCAACGAGAATCCCAAATCGCTTGTCGGATCCAAAGCGCTGGCCGATCGTGCCGGTGGATTCGACCTGGCTCCGTCCGCCAAGGATCGGCATGTAGCCACCCATCCCACTGAGTGCAACCGTGGGGCGCTCTGTCGCGGTCTTCGTGACGAGATTGACGGACCCGCCAATTCCGTCGCCATCCATGTTGGGCTGAAGCGTCTTGTTGATTTCCACCGATTCAACAAGGTCCGCAGGAATCGCATCAAATTTGATTTGCCTCACTCCGGATTCCGGAGAGGGCACGTTGATCCCGTCGATGGTTGTATTCGTAAGTCGCGGCTCGGTTCCACGAACCTGCACGTATTTTCCTTCGCCTTCATCGCGCTCGAGCGTGACGCTGGGCAAGCGGCCGAGAGCATCCGCCATGTTCGCGTTCGGGAGACTACGGATCACGTCCGCTGGAAGAACTTGCACGATATTGTCCGCACTACGTTCTCGGTTGATCGCTTCCGCTTCGCCCGCGGCGCGCTCCGCGCTGACAATAACTTCAGTACTTACGGACGACAGCTCCATCTTCGCGTCAACCGCAACGGGCTGGCCTGCCGACACTTCGACTTCCTTAACGAGCGCAGAGAATCCCACGTAAGTGACGTTGATTGTGTAATGTCCGACAACGACGTTGTTGATGAAAAATCTTCCCTGTTCGTCCGATACCGCGTGAACGCCGGCCGGCTCCAAAACGATTTGTGCGCCCTGCAGAACCGCCCCTTGCGGGTCGGTCACTTTCCCCGAGATCGCTCCCTTGTCCGTTTGTGCAGATACGGAAACGCCGAGAAACCACGAGACCAGAATGGCCAATCCGGCCAGTAGTCGGGTCCTTCGATTCTTAAAATTCATCAGTAAATCCCTCTTTTGGACGCGAATGAACCAGTACGTTGCGGGAATCTCTGCGGACACATTGCCGTTATCGCGAGACACGGCGGTTAACCTGTATCTATCGAATGTTGAATAGAGCCTGAATTTCTTTCAGAAACGCCCAAGGATGACTACAGGCTGTTAAGCACCGGTAGAGTGACGAAGAACTCCGAGCCGACTCCAATTTTGCTCGCGGCGCGAATCGAGCCCCCGTGAACGCCGGCGATCCACCGGGCGATGGATAGACCCAAGCCCGCGCCTGGAGTCTCGGGCGAACGTGCATGATCTGAACGGTGGAATCGCTCAAAGACCAATTCCAGCTCGCTGGTCTCGATCCCGACGCCGGAATCACGAACCATGATATGAGCTTCGTTTTCAGATCTTTCCAATTCGATTTCACATCTTCCGCCCGGAGGCGTGTACTTCACCGCATTGTCGAGGAGGATCAGGAGCAATCGATCGATCGCGACGGCGTCGGCGCGCACGAGAACAGCAGTCTCCGGCACCAGAGCGGTCAGAGACAGCGATTTGGATGCGGCTAGTACAGCCGCGCGCTCCTGCGCCTTTCGAATATGTGCCGTCAAGTCCACCTCGTGCATCTCCAGGCCGCCGGCGCCGGCGTCTGCTCGCGCAAGAGCCAGGAGATTTTCGAGCATCGTCGTTGTCTCGACGGAAGTCTCGAGAACTCGCCCGAGGGCCTCTTGATACTCCGATTCCGTTCTCCGCTTGCGCAGCGCGATCTCGGCGGTCGCGCGAATGATTGTCATCGGTGTTCGAAGATCGTGAGACGCATCTGCCGTGAAACGAGTGATTCTTCGAAACGAAGTTTCAATTCGGTCGAGCATCGAGTTCAGAGTTTCGGTCAAACGTCGCAATTCGTCGCGCGGCTCAGGGACTTCGAGACGCCGAGAAAGATTGTTCACCCCAATTTGCTCTGCACTTCGAATAATCCGATCGACCGGCGCTAACGACTTTCCGCTCAGCCAGTAACCTAGCAGCGAAGCAACCAACACCAGAATCGGCAACACCTCTTTTTCGATGAGTCGAAACCG
>DATAMU010000559.1:0-3357 GCA_036266605.1 Candidatus Acidiferrum sp.
GGCAGCGTCGCGTTCGTCGCTTCTTTGCCTGTCGATGTTTTGATGAAGTCCGCGCCGGCCATCATCGCCACCCAACTCGCACGCGCGACGTTGCGAAGCGTCAGCAAATCTCCAGTCCCCAAAATCACTTTCATGTGCGCCGACCCGCACGCCGCCTTGAACGTCGCGATTTCGTCGAACAGCGCCGACCACTTCGCGCCAAACACATGCCCGCGCGTAATCACCACATCGATTTCTCGCGCTCCGGCCTCGACCGAGCGCCGAATTTCCGCCACGCGCTCGTCGAGCGGCGAAAGGCCCGCCGGAAATCCCGTCGAGACTGCGGCAACCGGAATGCCCGAGCCTTCGAGCGCACGCACTGCGGTCTCTACGAACGTGTGATACACGCATACCGCGCCCACTTTGATCCCGAGCGATTCGATGCCCAGCTTGCGCACGACTTCGTGTTGAATCGGCTGGCGGGCTTTGGCGCAGAGGCGTTTGACGCGTTCGTCGGTGTCGTCGCCGGAGAGCGTCGTCAGATCCATGCACGAAATCGCGCGCAGGAGCCACGCAATCTGCCAGTTTTTTTTCACCGTGCGCCGAGTTCCCAGCGTCGCGGCGCGTCGCTCCACCGCGCTCGTGTTGACGCGCAGATCTTCGACCCAGCTCAAATCCAGTGGTACGCCGCGATTCGGCCCCAGCGGTCGCCCATACAATGTAGCGATCGCACCGCCGTCGTGCGTAGCCGAACCGGTCCCGTGCTCCGCGCCATGCCCCGTTCTAAATCCCGCTTCCGATCCTGCGACTCTCGAACTCATAATTCCCCGCTCCGAATCAACTCCCGTAATAATTGTACGCCCGCCCGCAGTTCAAAGCATCGCCCCGCGGCAGCACATCAATCTCCGCGTAACTCCGCGCCTTCTGCGTTATCTTTTCTCTCTTCGCTTTTCCTTTTTCGAATTTCCATTTCCAACTTCACCGCACCGAGGCGCGCGCCGGAGCTTGCCACACCGCGAGTTGCGCGCGCGCGGTTCGCACCAAGCCGAGGAATCGCCGCGCGAGTTCGCGAATGCGCTCCGGCTGTCGCAGCTCGATCGCGCTCCGCGGAATCAAATCGCCGCCGACTCCAACCGCCGAGGCTCCGGCCAAAATGAATGCGCCCGCCGTCTGCTGATTCACGCCGCCCGCCGCGATCAGTGGAATCTGCGGGAATGGTGCCTTGAGCGCTTTGATGTAGCTGTCGCCGCCAACCTGCGCACACGGAAAGACTTTTACGAAGTCCGATCCGGCTTTGTACGCAGCAACGATTTCGGTCGGCGTCAGCGCGCCCGCCATCATCAAGACATTTTCTTTGCGCGCAAACTGCACAATTTCCGGATCGAGCCCCGGACTGGTTAGAAAATGCGCTCCCGCGTTCAAACACGCTCGCGCCGTTTCCGCATCCAAAATCGTTCCCGCGCCAACAATCACATGCGGAAGATTCCGAGCCAAATCCGCGATTACGTCAACGGCGCCGGGAATTGTCGTCGTAATCTCGACGATCGGAATTCCAGCTTGCGCAACGGTTTCGGCGGCAAAGCGCGCGTTCTCCGCGTTCGCCACACGGATTGCCGGAAGAATGCCGACCTCGTTGATTTTGGAGCGGACCTGCTCTTTGTCCATGAGTCTCTCGTCGCGGCGAATTTGGCATTAATGTAGCTTGAAGTTACGCGAAAAGACAGTGACAGGCCGGTTGTCCTTCGTGCGCGATTCGCGCCGGAGGGGTGAAGTGGCGACGTAAAGTCGCCATTACAAATCAGCGAGGCAGCGCGGAAGTGGCTTTGCGGCGTCGAAGATTCCAGCGCGCTTTCGTTAACGAACGTTCACGTGATTTGCGGGCAGAATGGTATTCTCAAACAGTTGCGGTCGTCTCGGATTCACGCTGTGCGGTCGGTCGCGCAACGAAAGGTCTGACTCAGCACGCCTGTCTCTGCAGCTTGCGGCAATCATGAAATTTCGCATTCCAAATTTGGGGACGTCAACTGGCACCAAAGCCGGCTCTGCCGCAGTGTGCCCGGGCAAGTGGATTGTGGTGCTCTTGTTCTGCGCGATCTTTTGTTTCGGGACTCGCGGAACCGGATTGACCACCCAGAGAGTCGGCGCATTCGCGCACGGCACCGCCGCCGGAACACATTTCGCGATTGCCGATTTTGACGGCGACAACCGCCCCGATGTAGCTACCGTCGAAACTGGGCTGATTGGCGCATCGCACGCGCGGTATTGGATCGGCTTCCGGATGAGCGCCGGCGCGCGCCAAACGATCGGCGTGAATGCGCCGGTCGGTGGATTGGAAATTGCGTCGCGCGACGTCAACGGCGACAACATCATCGATCTGGTCGTCAGCACGGCTTGGTTGAAATCACCGGTCGCCGTGCTCGTCAATGACGGCCACGGAAATTTTACGATTCGCGATCCGGCGGCGTTCTCCAGCGCGCTGATCCATCCGAACCGGACGCTGAATTCGCCGAGTTACCAGAATCCGGACAAATCACTCGCACTTTCAGCACGCAGCTCCGACGATTTCGTCGCGACCGAGCAAGCGGCGGCGATTCGCACCGCCTCAGAGAAAATCGTTACTCGCAATTCCCTTCGCAACGCTGTCCCTCTGGTAGTTCATAGTTCGGGCCGGGCACCACCCCTTACCGTACATCACGTTTAACGCGCCGTTCACGCACACCAAAAACCGTGCCTTCGCGGCCGTTGCTATAGGTCATCGCGCGTAAAGTGCGCGAAATCGAAGTTGCTACTCCAACTTTGGCCAGGTCCGCCAATCGCAAGAGTTTGGTGCGCAAGTCATACGTCGAGCTGCATTCGGAAGTAAGTTTGTATTTCCGATTGCGGCGCGAAACGTAAGAAGGGACATCGACTGGAATGAATTCGATATCGAAGCGTCTGCTGTTCTTGCCGGTGATTGCGGCGCTGATCGCGCCGTGTGCCTTCGCGCAGCAGAAAGCGCTGACGTGGCAGGAAGTGCGAGACAAATTTGAAGCGGCGAATCCAACGCTACGCGCCGGACAGATCGGCATCGACGAATCGAAAGCGAACGAAACGACGGCGTATCTGCGGCCGAATCCGAATCTGAGTTTGCTGGCGGATCAGATCGATCCGTTTCCGGGAGGACCTTCGCACGGAGCGTTTGCGTACTGGCTGCCATCGGCCACGCTGACGTATCTGCACGAGCGGCAACACAAGCGGGAGTTGCGGCTCGACAGTGCTAAAGAAGCGACAGGAATTGCGGTTTCGAATCAGGCAGACCTCGAACACAATTTGATTTTCAATTTGCGCAGCGCGTTTGTGCAGACGTTGCAGCAAAAGGCGGTTCGCGATCTGGCGAAA
>DATAMU010000560.1:0-2501 GCA_036266605.1 Candidatus Acidiferrum sp.
CACGGGAATCTTGACGATCATGTTTGGCGCGAGGCGATCGAAATCGAGAGTCTGCTTCACGATCGCGTCGGTATTGCGATAGAGGCGGGGATCAGTCTGGATCGAGAGCCGACCGTTTTTGCCGTTTTGTTTGTCAAAGATCGGCTTCAACAGTGCCGCGGCGTTCGCCGACATTTCGCGGACGACTTGCCAAGCGAGGTCGCCTTCGGTAGCCGTCGGGAATTGGGACGCGAGGGACTGGATTCTTCCCTTCCAGGTGTCGAATTCCTTTTTCAAAACGCCAACGACGATGACCGGATTGCACGTTGCGCCGACTGCGCCGTTTTCGAGCGAGTATTTCAACTCGGAGATCGACGCGGAGTCGTTCCACAAGCATGTCGGCGTAGTCAGCGTCATTTGGTGGAGCGGGTTATGGTGTCCAGAGGCGGCTGATTTGCTCATCGTACGCCTCGTTCCGCTCCATGACGAATTTGTCGCGGCGTTTTCATTTCAAGCTTCGACCAACGACACCCTCGATTGCGCTTGCGACTGTTCGGCAGCAGCAGCGATCGCGAGCGCGCGGAATCCGTCTTCGCCGGTTGCGCTGGGCTCGCGGCCGTTGAGGATGCGATCGACGAAGTCGCGCATCTCGAGCAAGTACGCATCGGCAAACGTGGAAAGGAAATAGTCAGCGATGGGGCTGACGCTTCCGTTTGTCGTAAGAAAAGTTGCAGGCGTGCGGTGAAGGCTCCCGACCTGGATGGAGCCTTTCGAGCCGACAATCTCCGTGCGGACATCGTAGCCATACTGCGCTTGCGCGTGCGATTCGATGTTGCCGATCGCGCCTTTTGCAAATTTCAGATTTACGACGCTGGCGACCACATCGCCGAACTGCGTGACTTCGGGGCGAATCGCTGCCGTGCCGAATGCATGCACTTCGGTGACTTCGTCCTGAACCATCCAGCGTGCGAGATCGAAATCGTGAATCGTGTTGGTGTAGAACAGCATTCCGTTGATTTGCGAATGGTAGTACGAGAGCGGCGGGCCTTCTTTGTCGCGGCCGAGCGATTTGAAAACGACGGGCACGCCGATTTCGCCGGCTTCGATACGCTTCATCGCAGCCGAGTATGCGGGATCGTAGCGGCGCATGAAGCCGACCTGGAAATAGACTTTGTGTTTCGCGACGGCGGCGAGGCTTGCACGCGCGTCGGCGAGATTCAGGGCGAGTGGCTTTTCGCAGAGCATCGCTTTGCCGGCTGCGGCCACCTGGCTCACGGCGGGAGCATGAAACGCATCGGGCGTGGCGATAATGATCGCGTCGATGCCTTTGTGCTCGAGCATCGCTTCAAGGCTGCCGAATGATTTCTCGATTTCGAGTTCACCGGCAACTTTGCGCGCACGCTCTTCCACTGCGTCGGCAACTGCGACTAACTGCGCATTCGGAACAAGGTGCCGCAGATTTTCTGCGTGGCGGCGCCCCATTTCACCCACTCCGAGAACTCCGACTCCCAGTTTCTTCGTCATCGATGGTCTCTGTCAGTTTCTAGCGAGCAGCCGCGGAATTTTCAAGGCTACCGACCACGCCATGAAGGTAGGCGAGGCTTTCGGCGACGCTGACTGCCGGCGGAATCGCATACGCGTCGAACTTCACGTCCTGCTCGACGACGGCCCAGCCGGAATAGTTGTTTTTCTTGAGAGTGCGGAAAAACGCGGGGAAGTCGAGGTTTCCCTTCCCGATGATGGTGAAGACTTTGTGTTCGATAGCTTCTTCAAACGTCCATTTATTTTTACGGGCTTCGACCAAGACATTCTGGTCGCAGTCTTTGATGTGGACGAAGCGCAGCTTGCTTTTGAATTTCTCCGCTTCTTTCACGGGATCGGCTCCGGCGTAATATGCGTGGCCGGAATCAAGGCAGAGGCCGATGCCGGTGTGCGAAGTCGCGTCGAAGAATTTTTCCGTTTCTTCGGATGTTTCGACGTAGGTGGCGACGTGGGGATGGAACACAAGGTCGAGACCGAATTCATTCGCGACTTTTTCCGCACCGGAGACAATTTTGCCGACGTGTTTCCACTGCTCGGCATTCAGCTTTGGGCAAGCCGGATCGCTCGCGCGACCGGAGAAGGCGTTGCGGCCAGGGGTCTGATCATCGGCTAGAACGAGGAATGGAGCTTTGAGTTTCGCGAGGAGGTCGCCGACTTTGCGGATGCGTTCGATAACCTCTTTTTCGGCGTTGAGGTCGCCCATTTTTACGGGGACGAAGGAGCCGAGGAGTTTTAGTTTGCGCTTTTCGAGCTGGGCGCGGAGTAGTTCGGGATCCGTCGGGAAATATCCGTAGGGGCCAAGTTCGGTGCCGGTGTAGCCGGCTTCGACCATTTCATCGAGCATTTTTTCGTAGGATTGCTTCCACGAAGGGCCATCGTAGTCGAGGACGCCCCAACTGTCGGGGGCGGAAGCGAAGAGAAAACGAGGTGCGGGGGCGGTCATGAACAGCTCCTTTGATGCTAACGGTTATGGTTAAAAT
>DATAMU010000561.1:0-5646 GCA_036266605.1 Candidatus Acidiferrum sp.
GATCGTCACCCTCGGCCCGCTCACCAACGTCGCGCTCGCGCTCCAACGCGATCCGAAACTGGCTGCATCCGTCGGCCGCTGCGTCATCATGGGCGGCAATCCGTGTTGCGAAGGCAACATCACGCCCGCCGCCGAATTCAACATCTACGTCGATCCCGAAGCCGCGCGCATCGTCTTCCACTCCGGTATGAACATCGAAATGGTCGGATGGCATCTTTGCCGCGGCGCAGCCGCGCTCAATCAGCAAGAGATCGATGGGCTGCTCGCCTCAAAAAAGCCGCTTGCCGAATTCGCCGTCGTTTCCAACAGCATCGCCGCCGAGTCCTACCACACACAGACCGGCGAGTACGGCATCTGCCTCCCCGATCCCACCGCCATGGGCATCGCCATCGATCCCAAACTCTGCCTCGACGGCACCAGTCACTACGTTGAAATCGAAACGCAAAGCGAACTCAACCGCGGCCTAACCATGGTGGACAAACTCAACGTCGCCCACGACCGCCGCAACATCGAAATCTGGGGCCCAACAATCCAAGCTCAGCCCAACAAGATTCACGTCTGCTGGACAATGAACGTCCCGGCCTGGAAAAAATTCCTCTTCTCTCTCCTCACCGAATAGCGCCAGTTCCAAACGCGTCGCGAAGCTCTTTCCGCGTACCTCTGCGCTCTGTGCGTCTCTGCGTTATCTTTTTCTTCTTCCCACCGACCGCCCCTAAATCGACTTCGGGTGTCGCCTGTGAAAATCCGTGTGCGCCTGCCAAGTCCGCGCCGCCTGAATCACGCCGAGGTCGTCGCCGGCGCGCGCGACGAACTGAACTCCGACCGGTAAGTGCTTATCGGTGAATCCGCACGGCACGGAGAGTGCCGGCAGACCGCATAAATTCCCAATCGCTCCCACCGGATCAGGAAACGACAGCCCCGTCTCCAAATTAAAATCCAGCGAAGTCGCCGGAATCGGCTGCGAAACCGTCGCAATCACATCGAACGAATCAAACAATTCCGCCATCTTCCCCTGCAACTGCTCGCGAATCCTCGACGCCTGCCAATAATCGGCCGCGGAAATCTGCTCGTTCACATATCCGTTGATCTGCCCCAGCGGATCGGCTAGCTCGCTCACCTTCCCGCTGCGAATCAATTCGCGAAACGACGCCGCGCCTTCCGTCCCCATGATGACGTTCCCGACGTCGTCCCAAGGCCCCTGCGGCAACGCCGCGCGATGCACCGTCGGAAAAATCTTATGCAGCGATTTCTCCGTCGCATCCGAAACTTTCGCGACACTTGGGTCCATGCTCTTCCACGCGTTCGTCAGCCACCCAACCGTCAGCGATCTCGCCTTCAATTCCATTGAAGGCGAATACGTGAACGCCGCCTTATCCACCGCCAGCGTCGAATGATCCCTCGGGTCATGCCCCGCCAACACCGCAAAAATCCGCGCGCAATCTTCCGCCGAACGCGCCATCGGCCCAATCTTGTCCATCGACGGCGCCAGCGCCATCGCGCCGTATTTGCTCACGCGCCCATAGGTGGGCCGCATCCCGCTCACACCGCAAAATGCCGACGGACACACAATCGATCCCCAAGTTTCGGTCCCGATCGCAAACGCAGCCAACCCCGCCGCGACAATCGCCCCGGACCCGGATGAAGATCCGCAAGTCCAACAATTCGTATTCCACGGATTTTTCGCTTCGCCCTGAAGCGACGCCGACGCAAATCGATAGTTCATCCCGCCGGCAAGTTCGATCATCGAAGCCTTGCCGATCATCACCGCGCCCGCGCGATTCAGATGCTCGATAACGGTCGCGTCGTAATCGAAAACCTGATCCGCATAAGGCTTCGCACCCCACGTAACCGGCACACCCTTCACCGCCAGCAAGTCCTTCGCCGCGTACGGAATCCCATGCAGCGGCCCGCGATAGTGTCCGCGTTTAATTTCCTTCTCCGCCGCCGACGCCTGCGCCATCGCAATCTCCGGCGTCAACCGCGCATATGCATTCAACTTCGGCCCAATCTTCTCGCTGCGCGACAAATACATCTGCGTCAGATCGACCGGCGACAAGCTCTTCGCCTCGATCCGTTTGGCGAGTTCAGTGACCGGCAGATAGAAGAGTTCTTCAGCGGGCATCGAGGGGCCTCGGGAAATCTCGCTGATGAGAAATGAAGGAACACAAGACGCTTTGGCTCGGGCAAGTAGGGGCGCAGCGTGCTGCGCCCCTACAGTTGCCGTACCGTCGATCGGTGTTCAGGTACGTGGTCATGGCTTTTTCGGGCTGCCCGCGGCAGGGGCAGATTTCGATGGCGCAGACTTTGCCGGCGGCTTGGGCTTTTTCTCGCGCTCATATTGGGGCTTGAGATAAAGGGCGGGGCCATCTCCGTTCTCCACTTTGTACGCCCGAATGTGATCCAGCGAAGGCTGCACCGCAGTACAGAGCCGGTGAAGGTCGTTCTTCTGTTCGGCAGAAAACCGCGCCCCATACATCACCAGAATCGCCTGAAACCGCGCATCCGCCTCCGACTGACTCTCCACCGAAAGCTTCGGCGCACCCGGCGCAGGATTCTGGGGCGCAACCGCCGCAGGCGGCGCCTTGGGATGAATATCTTGCGTCGCCGATTGCCCGCCCAGCGACGTTCCCGGGATTGTAGACGCCGTAACCGCTACCGGCGCAATCGATGCCACAGCGGACACCAACGCCGCCCTGCGTGCAAACTCCCGCCGCGAAATCGAGGAGCGTGACTTGGCGTCCGCTAGAGCTTCGTGTTGCAACAGCTCGCGATCGGGTTGGTCGGGCACTGGTTCCTTTCCCTGGATTGCGCAGCCGCCAGGGGAGGGGCTGGCGGCGAGATGCATCGCGCAAAAAGACAAACTCGCAACCGAGGTTAATGATTCCCCCCACCTACCGTCAACTAGGCGATGGGGCAGTTGTTGCGGGAGTTTCCTCGATTGCAGGAGTGGCGGACAGCGGTGTGTCGATGGATTGCGGCTCGAAAATGAGTCGTGGCGGAACTTCGTCTTCGTCGCTGTAGCCAAGTTCGTGTTCGATGGCCGGGAGGGTGCGCAGCTCAAGGCTTGCGATGTAGGCGAGCACGGATGCTCGGCGAACGGAGATGCGGTCCTCGATGGTAAGGCGGGCGACGGAGCACAGGAACTGGTTTATTTCGGAGGCGGACCCGAAATTGAGCGGGTGCGGTCCGAAGTGACGGGTGAGGTCAGATTCGAGATTGGCTTTGAGCTGGTCGTCGATGTGGCGCAGGCAGAATTTCGCGCTGGGCAAGACGGGAAAGCGGCAGCGACGACCGGAGTTGTAGATGTGACGGCATAGGGGGCGAGACAGGATGGCGTTTGTTTGCGGTGCGGATGGTTGCGGTTTCATTTTGGTCCTCTTATGGGAGTGAGATTGGGGTATACCCCCGGTGTTTTTGCGAAGAGTGTGGAAGTCGTTTGGAATGATGGGGTTGTGAAAACGAGCGAAATCGAGAGCGTGGAAGTTACTGATGGGACGGGAGTTGCGGGAGGGCTTACTGCGGAGCGCGTTCGAAGAGGTGACTTTCACATTTCATGGTAGCACGGGAGTTGTACTTTGTCAATATGATAATTGAGTAGTAGTACTTTCGAATACGGAAACAGCGTGAGATTCGAACGAACCCATAAGTTGTTGATAGGACGGGGTTAGAGTGTACTGGGTTGGCGCGCAATCGTCGGATGGGATTTTGGCGAGGGCCGCCTGAGATCCATCGAACTTGCCTCGAAACGGGAGTCTTACTTCTTTCGCTTTTCCGGCGGCGGAACGGAGTATCCGCGTCGCGCCTGAACCGTAACCCCAGGCCGATCCACTCTGACCTTCAGGCTGTGGTGAACTTTTGGCTTCACGTTCGCAGGCGCAAACGCAAGCACGTACCTGTACTCGGCACCTGAGACCAAAGTCGTCAGGCCGCCCTCGAGATCATTGTTGCTGTGAAAAAAAGTCCCTCCGGTGCCATCCGCCAGTTCTTCCATGACTTCAGTGTCGGCATCCATTGATTGTTGACGATATTGATTGATGAGGCGTTGCGAAGCCGGATCGACACGGTTAGTGACCTCTGCCGCCAAATTTGTCGTGTACAACCCTCGTGCGTCGAGAGTGTTGATAACCGTGTTGCTACGAGCGGCGAGATCCACAACTTCCGATTTGATCGTCAGAGCATCCGGGCCAGAAGTAAAAAATCCCGGAGAGATAAGGACGATTACGTGCTGGCCGGGAAGCGGCGCCATCAACTTGTTCATAATCAGCCGTAGAGCATATAGGTTGGCGCGATAGTTCTGTTCGCCCAACTGGACGGCTCTGTCCGCGGCTGTCCGTGCGAAGGATTCCGCCGCCTCTGGGGTGATTCCTTTCACGCAACGAAGAACCTGGATGACGACTGCCTGTAGTGCCCAGTCGTCGCTCTTGTTCACGATACGATCGGCTTCGTAGTAGTCGACGTTGTAGCACTCGTGACCGTTCGTACGCAGAAGCGTCTTCACTTTCAAATCCAGAATCGCCTGCCTCAATTTCGCGTGGTCGCGCGTTAGTCCGCTATTGACTCCCGAAGTCGAAAGCACAGCCGCAAAATCCGCCGGCGCGAGCGAAGAATTTAGTGCCTTTGTCGCCGCCTCCTGGACTTGCGGAAGATCGGTAAACGTCAAGTTGTAGTCGTCGAAGAGAAAAACGACAAACCGCTGAGTCCGTGAATTGAGTTGCGCAACGGAAGGAGGCTCGCTAATTTCTGGCGCTGAGGCGGGAGAAGTTGCGGCTGGGGTTCCGAAGTCCCGATGGACGATCGAAAATCCGGTGATCGTTTGGGGTTTGTCATTGTCGAGAATCTGAAAATCGTCCTTTGTCAAACCGCCGACACTGTGCCCTTGAGCGTCGCGCACTACGATAGGTACGAGCACTTCATTGGTGAATGAACGGATCGTGGGAGGGGGCGGCTGTTGGCCGGTGACGCGAAGGGCGATAAGCAAAGTAATAGAGGTGCAGAAGAATACAGGAAGGGATGTTGATGACAATCGCATTAAGACTGACAGTCTATAACTTTGGGTAGCTGGAAGGGGGGTGAGGGTTTCGTGATTGAAAGCGGCGGTGAACCACCACACGGCGTAGGGAGGTCGAGCGATGGAGACGGAGCGATTGGTGCTCGGGATCGACTTGCGAAGGTGGATTATTTAGGGGAGGGCGTGCCGAGGACTTCGCGGATGGTGCGGAGGAGGGCCATGCGGTTGAAGGGCTTGGTGAGGATGCGGACGGAGGAGCCGGCCTGTGCGGCTTCGGCGGCGGCGTGTTCGCTATAGCCGGACATGAAGATGACGCGGAGCGACGAATCCTGTTGTTGCAGCAGAGCGGCGAGCTGCTGGCCGGTCATGCCGGGCATGACCAAGTCGCTGACGAGGAGATCGATTTCTTCGGCGCGTTCGGCGGCAAGCTTGAGAGCTTCCTGGCCGTTGCGGGCTTCGATGACGGTGTAGCCGGCGGCTTCGAGAAATTCGCGAGCGAGCTCGCGGACATCGGCTTCGTCTTCGGCGAGCAGGACGGTTTCGGTGCCGCGGGGAGCTTCAGAGTAGCTGGTGACTTTTCCGGCGGCATCGACCGGCTGATCGACGCGCGGCAGATAAATTTTGAATGAGGTGCCTTT
>DATAMU010000562.1:0-1963 GCA_036266605.1 Candidatus Acidiferrum sp.
CTTTGAAAACCAAGGGTGGGGCACCGGCCTTTCGGAAAGAGCGAGCGGACTTGAATCTAAATCCGCACCCTTTGAAACCTAAGGGTGCGGCACCCACCAGCCGGTTGGACATCTGACGCCCGCAGCAAATCGCGGTGAGAATCAGGGCGAGTCGGGGCGGCGGTTGAGGACTGGACGATTGTCGGGATTGATGGCCGCCGGAGCGTTACTGGTTGGGCTTGTGGTGCCGGTCGGAACTTGGGCGGCGATGGAGCCTTCGGAGTAAGCCTTTTTCAGGAATGATTCGGCGACTTCCTGGGCGCTGCCGGTGTCGTCGTTGGTTTGTTTTGCTTTGCTGTATTCGTTGACGGCGCGTTCGCGCTGGCCGAGCAAATCGAAAATTTTGCCGAGATAGATGTGGCCCCAAACTTCGGTCCATTTTTCGGACGGCTCGGGGACGGTTTGGAGCGCTTCGCGGAAAGAGTTCGCGGCGGCTTGATAATTTTTTTGGTAGAAGAATGCTTCGCCCATGCGGAAATTTGCGAGCGGGCGATTGGGCTGAATCGAGAGAGCGCGCTGATATTGCGCGATGGCGTCGTAATACTGGCCCTGCTCGGCGAGTTCTTCGCCGCGAGCGATGGCGGCGCGGGCGCGCAGGGAAGTGCTGCCTTTTAGAACGACGTTGTTTGGATCGATGTGAATGCCGCCGGGTTTCGGGCGACCGAAGGTCTCGACGGTGAAAGGAGACTCGGTGCCGACGACATCGACAGTTTTTGTCTCGGGATTGCCTTCGGTGTCAATGCGAATCGCGACGGGCATGCTGAAGGTGTCGAGGGGCTGTTTGATTTTGCCGACGACGCGGAAGCCTTGTTTGGTGCGATATACGACGTATTCGAGAGTGAAGTCGGGAACGCCGGTGGAGTTGAGCCACTGGGTGAAGAAGCCGCGGAGCTGCGGGGCGGGTTCGGGCGGTTTTGCGGCGGCATCGGCTTTTTGTTGAGCGAGATTCGCGAATTCGTCGATCGTGGCACTCTTGCCGTCGTATTTGAAGTAGAAGTCGCGGAGGAGATTTTTGAAAGCGACGTCACCCATTTGCGCGCGGAGCATGTGGAAGATCATCGCGCCTTTGTTTTCGACGACGGAGCGGTAGTCGCTGGAGTAGGGAGCGAGGCGCGCGGCTTGCGCGACAGGGGCGGCGTCTTCACCCATCAGAGCGCCGACAGCGAAGTCATCGACGGCTTTGAGGCCGGCTTCGCGGCCGTTTACTTGTTCTGCGTAGAGCGACTCGCAGTAGCGCGCGAGGCCGTCGCTGATCCAGACATCGCCGGGAGTGGAGGGCAGAACGGCGTTGCCCCACCACTGCGCGGCGACAAGATGCGCGATGGTGCGGTCGGCGCCTTTGGGATCCCAGTGGCGCTTGGAAACGAGAAGCAGACCGGGCGCGGCGAAATCGCGAAGCGTGCCATCGGGAAGTTGCGCGAGCGAGAGATCGGGATTGTGGAGCGGGCCGAACATATCGGAGAACATCGTGACGGCGCGGGCGACGTCGGCGGCGAAGTCGGAAGGCTTGCCGAGAGCGGAAGCGGGAGCGTAAACGGCGACGTTGACGCCTTCGGCTTGCTCGGGGCTGAGTTTGAGTTCGCCGGCGACGAATGTACCGTAGGGTTCGGGCGTGGCGCCCTCGAAAGTGTAGAGGAGGCGGCCGCCCGCGAGCGGCGTGGGAGCGGAAGCTTTGCCTGTGCCGGCGACCGCGATGTTGTCGGGAACGTTGAGATGGAATGTAGCGCTGTAGCGGTTGGCGGGATAGTTGGTGAGCGGGAACCAGCGCGCGGGCAGGAGAAGGTAGGTGCCTTCCTTGCTGATGACGGCGGTGCGGAGGCCGGGGACGGGGCTGTTGTCTTGATTGGCGAGCAGGCCGGCGTAGTTGAAGGTGAGAGTGACTTTTGTGCCGGTGGCGACGGATTGCGGAAGGAAAACGGTGACG
>DATAMU010000563.1:0-2967 GCA_036266605.1 Candidatus Acidiferrum sp.
CACCAGCGAGATTCAAAAGTTGGTGATTGCCCGACAGCTGCTTGGCAAGAAATAATGGGGGCGATGCGTTCGCCTTCACTTCCGGCCGGCTTGGCCGACAAATCGCTACACCAGGAAAACGATGCCGCCGCTTGAGAATTGGGCGGAGCGCGTCTGTGCGGGCGAAGCCCTCGCGGTGTCGCGCGCGATCACGGCGATCGAAAATCATCAGCCCGAGGCGGAAGAGTTGCTGCGCAAGGTTTTTCCGCGCACGGGGAAGGCGTATCTCACAGGAATTACCGGCGCGCCGGGGACGGGCAAGAGCACGCTGGTCGATCGGCTGGCGGCGCAGTATCGCCGCGCGAATGAAGCGGTCGGTGTGATCGCGGTCGATCCGACGAGTCCGTATACCGGTGGCGCGATTTTGGGTGATCGCATTCGCATGCAGGCGCACGCGGGCGATGCGGGGATGTTTATTCGCTCGATGGCGACGCGCGGATTTTTGGGCGGCTTGGCGCGCGCGACCGCGGAAGTCGCGCTGCTGCTCGATGCCGCCGGGAAAGATCAGGTGCTGATCGAGACGGTCGGCGTGGGGCAGGACGAAGTCGATATCGTGCGGCTGGCCGATTGTGTTGTTGTGGTGATGGTGCCGGGGCTCGGCGACGACATTCAGAATATGAAGGCCGGGCTGATGGAAGTGGCGGATGTTTTTGTTCTGAATAAATCGGAACGCGAAGGAGCGGACCGGCTCGAGCAGGAGTTGCACGCGATGTTGTCGCTGGTGATGCCGCGCGATGGTTGGCATCCGCCGGTAGTGCGCACGGTTGCCAGCGAGAATAAGGGAATCGATACGCTCGCGACGACGATCGCGAAATTTCGCGCGCACTTTGAATCGAGCGGCGAGCGCCGCCGCAAACATGTTGAACATTGGAAGGCGCGTCTGATCGAGCTTGCAGAATCGCGGTTGATGCAACGCGTGTTGGGCGGCGCGGACGCCGAGGCCCGGCTGACGGCGTTGGCCGGCGAAGTGGCCGACCGAAAGAAAGACCCATTTGCCGCAGTGACCGAAATCCTGCAAAAGGGCGGCGCCTCGCTCTGAGATTTCCGTAAATCATCATAAACTTTGTAGGGGCGACTTTGGTTCGCCACATTGTAGGGCCACGGCACCGCCGTGCCCGTCTGTAACACCACCGAGGTGAAATGCCGAAGCTGAGGAAGTCTGCCGCTAGCAAATCGAAGTCGAAATCGTCCTCCGCGCCCAAAGCCGAGATCGGAATCATCGGCGGCAGCGGCCTGTATTCGATGGAAGGGCTCACGAACACGCGCGAGGTGCGCATCAAGACGCCATTCGGCGATCCGTCGGATGCCTTCGTCATCGGAACGCTGGAAGGGAAGCAAGTCGCGTTTCTGGCGCGCCACGGGCGCGGCCATCGCATCCTGCCGACCGAGCTGAATTTTCGCGCGAATATCTACGCGATGAAGTTGCTCGGCGTCGATCGGATTATTTCGGTGAGCGCGGTCGGTTCGCTGCAGGAAGATCTGCGGCCCGGCGAATTTTTGGTCCCGGATCAGTTTTTCGATCGCACGAGCAAACGCATCTCGACGTTTTTCGGCAACGGGATTGTGGCGCATGTGGCGTTTGACAAGCCGACGTGCCCGCAGGTCGCCGGAGTGCTTTCCGATGCGAGTGAGCACTCGAAGGTGAAGGTGCATCGGCGCGGCACGTACGTCTGCATCGAGGGTCCGCAGTTTTCGACGGTTGCGGAAGCCCACGTGCATCGGCAATTGCGGTTTGAAGTGATCGGCATGACCAACGTCACCGAAGCGAAGCTCGCGCGCGAAGCGGAGATTTGCTATGCCACGATCGCGATGATTACCGATTACGATTGCTGGCATCCGGAGCACGATGCGGTGACGGGCGCGCAGATTCTGGCGACGCTCAATCAGAACGCGCTGAATGCGCAGCGCGTGTTGCGCGAAGCAGTGCGCACCATGTCGTCCGAGCGCAAGTGTAAATGCGGCTCCGCGTTGTCCGGCGCGATTTTCACCGATCCCAAAGTGATTCCCGCGGACACCAAAAAGAAACTATCGGCCATCGTCGGCAAATACCTTAAGTAGACTCAAATAGACTCTTCAAGAGAAAAACAGGAGAACAGCGTGTCTTTACTCGTCGTAGGTTCGGTTGCGTTTGACGGTATCGAAAGCCCGTATGGAAAGGTGGAGCGCACCATTGGCGGCGCGGCTACGTATTTTTCGGTGGCGGCGAGCTTTTTCACTCCGGTGCATCTCGTCGGAATCGTCGGCGACGATTTCACCGATGTTGACACAAAGATTTTCAAAGGGCGCAAGATCGACATCGAAGGGCTGGAGCGCGCGCCGGGCAAGTCGTTCTTTTGGGCCGGCAAATATTCGGAGAACCTCAACGACCGCACCACCCTCACAACCGAGCTGAACGTGTTTGCCGACTTCAAGCCGAAGCTGCCCGAGAAATACCGGAAGTCGAAATTTGTGTTTCTCGCGAATATCGCGCCCGATTTGCAGCGCGACGTGTTGCAGCAAGTCACCAAGCGGCCGAAGATTGCGGCGCTCGACACGATGAATTACTGGATTGAAGGCTCCAACGCGGACCTGCTGAAGACGCTCAAGGGCGTAGATATTTTGATGATCAACGATTCCGAAACGCGGCAGCTCTCGAACGAACACAACTTGCTGCGCGCGGCGAAGCGCATCTTCAAGCTGGGTCCCTCCACGCTCATCATCAAGCGCGGCGAATACGGGGCGATGATGGTCGACAAGCGCGGCGCATTCTGCGTGCCGGCATTTCCGTTGGAAGAGCCGCACGATCCGACCGGCGCGGGCGACAGCTTTGCCGGCGGATTCATGGGCTATCTCGCGTCGGTCGGCAACAAGTCCGACATTTCGCTGCGTCGCGCGATGGTTTATGGCTCGGTGATGGGCAGCTTCACCGTTGAGAAATTTGGCCTCGAC
>DATAMU010000564.1:0-4645 GCA_036266605.1 Candidatus Acidiferrum sp.
ACTGAAGGGCCTTTAACGCAGTCAAACCAACACTAAAGCGAACGCGCTATGCAAATCCTGATCCCTGAAAATCTCAAATCCGAATTCGGCGCCGATCCGATCGCTGACATTCTCAAGCGATACCGCACCGTTGCCGTCGTCGGACTCTCGTCCGATCCCGGCCGCGCCAGTAATCACGTCGGCGAATACATCAAGACGGTCGGTTATCACATGATTCCGGTAAATCCGAACGAAAGAGAAGTCTTCGGCGCGAAATCTTACGCGGATTTGGAAACCGCAGCATCTGCGATCGCGCCGGTGAAAATCGAAATCGTCGATATTTTTCGCCGTCCAGAGCACATCCCGGTGGTCGTAGAAAGCGCCATCGCCATCGATGCCAAAGTGATCTGGATGCAACTCGGAATTGAACATCGCGAAGCCGCCGCGAAAGCCGTCGCCGCCGGGTTAGTTGTAGTTGAAGACGCCTGCTTTTTCGTCGAACACAAACGCCGCCGCGGTTCTTTGTAACGCCTGGGCGTTGTGCGGGCGCAGCACCGCCGCGCCCCATATCCGCACGATGTGAAAAGTATCTGCGTTTTCCGGTCGCAGAGAACTCATCGCGGTATGGGATAAACCGCCAAATTCCTCTTGCCGGGCGCGATCACGCCGATGAATTTTCCGTCCGGCGAAAATGCAAAGTCGCGAAACGTCAGGCCGCGAAAAATCGGCGCCGGTGTCGGCTGCACGACGTCCACATTCGTGGTGTCGCCGCGATGCTCGACCAATGGCGGAATCGAGAGCCACACCAGATCGCCTGACTTTTTCTCTACCGCTCGCTTCAACAAAATCCGTGTCTCATCGGGCGACCAGCGAAACACGCCGTAGCCCGCTCGCACCCGCGCGATCTTGTTCGGCGCCGTCAAATCCCGAATCTCGATCACTTCCTTGTCGATGTAGTAGGCGATCTTTGTACCGCTCGGCGACAACGCCAGTCCGCCCTCGAACGAATCGAGCGTCGCGATCTCTTTGTCATCTTGCGCCAACATTTCCAATTTCTGAAGCCGCGGCGGGCCGGAGAGATTTTTGTCGCGCTCGACGGCATAGTCGGTGTTGCTGCCCGGCACTGGTACCGCATCCAGAAATGTTCGTCCTTCAAAAACCAATCCGGGCGCGCCCTGGCGATTCGTATAGTGAAACGAGAACAAGACTTTCGGCTTCAGAGCCTCCGTGAAATAAATCACGGTGGCGTTGTCCGCCAGCCATGTCGGTTTGGCCGCATCCTTGATGACGTTGTCTTCGCCCATCTTCACTTCTTTGCCCGACTCGTCGAGCACCAGCGTCATCGGCGCGTCGGACGCTTTTCCGCTTTCGTCCACTGTCGTCGTGAAGAGCTCCGCTAAAATCAGATGTCCATTCGGCGACCAACGAAACGAATTCACGCTGTACGTAAACGGCGCCGTGCCACGCTGAAACTTCTCGCCGACAAAAATACGGCGCTTCTTTCCGCCAAGCTCCTGAACCCAAACGTCGTCGTGTTCGAGGTCGTACTGCTTCGTTTTAAACGGCTTGTTCACTGCATAAACGATTCGCCCATCGGGAGCGAATGCAAAAGCGGTGATGTCTTCGTCGATCGAATTGACGGGTTTTTCGAGCTCCTGCGCGAAGGCTGCCGTCGCCGTAACACACCAACACGCAAACGCCAGCAGCGTTGTTCCAATCCAACGAATGAAAATTGTTCGGGACTTCAAAGAAGCGTCAGCCATCTGCTGAGAGCCATTTTTCGCGCGTCCATACTCATGGAGAAATCCTCACGGAGTAGGATGCGCCGCCTCGTATGCATGGCAGCACGGCGTCTGCCTCGGGGCGAACTCCATCACTTCGACGCGCGTGCCATCGGGATCGAACGCATCGATGCTGTTCTTGCCGTCGCGCCCGACTTCCGGGCCATCGAGTTTTTTCCAGCCGCGCTTTTTGAACTCTGCCGCCGCGACATTCGCGTCTTTGACGCCGAGTGAAAAGTGATTTTGCTCGCCCATTTCCTTGTGATCGGCGTTCGCCGGAATGTTCAGCATGTACTCGATCCAGTCGTTGCCGTCCGGCACTTGAAGCTCAAACCAATCGATATCGTTGTCTTTAAATCCGCCATACCAATAGGTCCGAAATCCAAGGATGTCGCGGTAGAACTTGTCCTCCGTGGCTCTGTCCTTCACAACGTACCCGGCGTGAATCATTCGGCTTCCGAGCTGCTTCGCCGAAACCTTGAAGTCAGCCGCCTTGGCCGTTCTTTGTACGAAGGCGACGCGATTGCCCTCTGGATCCTGTACGTCAAAACGCGGGGCTCCGCCCTCATTCGAGATTGCGCCAGTGGTTACGCCGTGCGCAAGCAGGTAGCGACGCAATCCGTCGGCATCCTCGGTCGCGAATGCAACTTCAGCGACCCAATTCCGCGGCGCCGGAGAGGGAACTGGCTCGAGTTCGACATACTGTTCCGCGTTCACTGCGAAGCAAGGCCGCGCATCGCCTGTGCAATTTCCGCCGCTCGCTGGAAGCCCCAGTACATCGCCGTAAAACGCGCGAGACTTCGTGACGTCGCTGACGTAGAGGCGCACGTGGTCGATGCCAGTGATCTTCGGCCGCGCGGGTGCGTTTTGCCCGCTCGCCGTCTGGAGAATCGCCAACGAGAACATCCCTAACAACGCAATCGGAACGCCGGTAAGGAGTTTCCTCATCACTGCGGCCCCGGATGCGTGCCGGTAAATTCACTGCAGCAAGGTTTCTCCGCCGGCTTGAATTCCATAAACTCCACGCGCGTGTCGTCGGGATCGTAAACGTTGAGCTGCCATTTTCCGTCGCGCCCGACCTTCGGATTCTCCGTTTGCTTCCATCCATTCTTGACGAGGCGCGCCTCGGCTTCCTTGATGCTCACGACGCCCAGCGAAATATGATTCATAACGCCCAGCGTATGGTGGTCTGCGGTCGGTGAAATATTCAGCATGTACTCGAGCCAGGTGTTCCCGTTCGGCTCCTGCATGGCCACCCACGAGGTCTCGGTGTCCTTCATCCCGCCCTGCCAATACAGGTGGAAGCCCAGGACGTCGCGATAAAACTTGTCGGCGGCGTCGCGATCCTTGATCACCCATCCCGTGTGAATGAGCTGATTGCTCTTCGGCGAAATCGCGATATTGCTGACGACTCCGGTTCCCGGCGAAATAAAAATCACGCGATGATCCTCGGGGTCGCGCGTTTCTATGTACTTATCGCCAGCCTGATCTTTCTTCACTTCGCTGACCTGCACGCCCTTCGACGCCAGGTAATCGCGCATCAGCCCGGCATCGCGGACGTGGTAACCGACGGCCTCAATCCCATCTTTCCCGTCGCCAGGATCATTTGCCACGAGTTCAATCTTCTGCAGCGAATTCACGTTGAAACATTTCACCGCCGCGCTCGGTTTCACGAAGCAGCCCGCCTTCGCTTCCGGCAGCCCCAAAATCTTCGAGTAAAACGGATACGACTTCTGCATGTCCGTCACGCGAATCCGCACCAGCGCGATATTTGTAATCGCCGGCCGTTCCGCAGCAGCGTGCAGTACGGCATCCGTCGCGCCCATCGCGAGCAGGAGCAACGCCGCCACTCCGCACAGCACCACCGTCCGTCGTGCAAAACGTGTGAACCGCATACTCACCTCAAGTTTGGGATGAACGCGCCTTGATCTTGCGAATATCTTCGAGCCGCTGACGAATCCGCTGCTCGAAACCTTGATCCGTCGGCTGATAGTACGAACGCCCGGCAAGATTTTCCGGCAAGCACGACATGTTCGTCACTTTTTCTTCGTAATCGTGCGCGTATTGGTAGCCCTTGCCGTAACCGACGTTCTTCATCAGCCCCGTCACCGCATTACGCAAATGCAGCGGCACCGGGTCGGCTTCCGTCTTGCGCACGTCTTCGATCACATCGCCGTAAGCTGTATACAGTGCATTCGACTTCGGCGCGAGCGAAAGATAAACCGCCGCCTGCGCCAGTGCAAGATTTCCTTCCGGCGGACCGATAAATTCGAACGCTTCTTTAGCTGCCAACGCCACAGCTAGCGCGCCCGGCTCGGCCAATCCGATGTCTTCGCTGGCCATCCGCACCATGCGCCGCGCCAGATAGAGCGGATCCTCGCCCGACTCCAGCATCCGCGTCAGCCAATACAGCGCCGCGTCGGGATCGGAATTCCGCACGGACTTATGCAGCGCCGAAATTAAGTTGAAGTGCTCTTCGCCTGCCTTGTCGTAGCGCAGCAACTTTCGCTGCAACACATCTTCGAGCAATTCCGCCGTGAGATGCCGCACTCCCGCCGCATCCGGCACAGCCGCGCGCACCGTCAGATCA
This sequence comes from Candidatus Acidiferrum sp., assembly GCA_036266605.1. Taxonomy (GTDB): domain Bacteria; phylum Acidobacteriota; class Terriglobia; order Acidiferrales; family UBA7541; genus Acidiferrum. Next base: position 4,351 of record DATAMU010000564.1, read on the forward strand.
AGCGTGTTGTAAGCCGACCGCGCATCGCCATTCGCGAAGGACGCGATGCGAAACAATACTTCGTCGCTTGCATCGACGTTCTCATTGCCGAGGCCGCGCTCCTTGTCGTTCAACGCCCGCCGCAGCAGCGTCGCAATCAGGGGCGTCGGCAGCGCCTCCATCACGTAAACCTTCGTCCGCGACAGCAGCGGCGAGATCACCTCGAACGAAGGATTCTCCGTCGTCGCACCAATGAACGTGATGTGTCCTGCCTCGACGTAAGGAAGAAAAGCATCTTGCTGCGCCTTGTTAAAAC
>DATAMU010000565.1:0-6483 GCA_036266605.1 Candidatus Acidiferrum sp.
AGCGCGGTTGAAGTGGCTTGGAACGCCGAAGGATCCGGTTGGCTGAAATCTTCCCGAGATGGGGCGCAGCGTGCTGCGCCCCTACACAATCCCTCTGACTGCGACACTGGAGAGTTCGCGATGTGCGACTAGCGGGCGCCGGTTAGGATGTCGACTGTGAGTTGGTCGAGGCGCTCGTAGGGCAGGCGCTTTTTCATGATCGCGTCCTTATCGAAGTTGTGGGCGAGCAATGCCACCGAGCTTTTCTTCGAGTAGGAGCCGATTTTTGGCGCGCCGTTGGCGTTCGAGCTGACTTCCTTCAGGATCGACGCTATTTCCTTGTCGGCGTTCCAGCGCACGGCCTTGTCTTTGAGAATCAGATAGTTCCTCATGCAGCCGCGCGCGAAATCCTTCACGCCTTCGTAGTCCTCGGTGCGATAGGCGTGTGCGTCGAAGTGCCGCGAGCCTGCATAACCGACGTCTTCCAGAAATTTCACCAAGAAGAAAGCCGCCTTGATGTTCACGGAACCGAATCGCAAATCCTGGTCATAACGTCCCGAGACCTGGTCGTTCAAATCGATGTGAAACAACTTGCCCGCTTCCCAGGCCTGCGCGACGTTGTGCAGAAAATTCAGCCCGGCCATCGTTTCGTGCGCGAATTCCGGGTTCACGCCGACCATTTCCGGATGATCGAGCGTGGGAATGAAGCCGAGATAGTGGCCGGTCGTCGCCATATAAATGTCGCCCCGCGGCTCGTTGGGCTTGGCTTCCATGGCGAATTTGAAGCCGTATTTCTTGTCGATGTTGTACTCGCACAAGAAATTGACGGCGTCGCGCAGATGCTTTACAGCATCGGCGCCGGGGCGGCACGCGTCGGTCTCGACTCCCTCGCGGCCGCCCCACAAAACGAAAATTTTCGCGCCAAGTTCGGCACCGAGATCCATCGCGCGCATCGTTTTCTGCACGGCGTACGCGCGCACTTCGGGATCGCTCGCGGTGAACGCGCCATCGCGAAAGACGGGATGCGTGAAGAGCGAAACCGTAGCCATCGGCACGACGAGGCCGTGCTCTTTACACGCGCACTTGAACGAAGCGACGATTGCGTCGCGTTCATGATCGGTCGCGTCGATCGGGACGAGGTCGTTGTCGTGCAGGTTCACGCCCCACGCGCCGACGTCCGCGAGCATCGCGACGATGTCGTTAGGAGCAATCACCGGGCGCACGAAATCGCCAAAGGGATCGCGCCCGCGATTCCCTACCGTCCACAAACCAAACGTGAATTTATGTTCCGGTTTTGGTTCGAATGCATTCCTCGCCACGGGACACACCTTTCCGCGCATTCTGCCAATGCGCGCTCCTTGGACTCGACCTCGTGAGCCGACCAGCTCACCTCGTCGCTCGCATCATTACTCGACACTACGCACTGAAGATCGACTTTGTTGCCGGGTACACGCGGCGATATGCGGCGTAATTCGTTCGCATGACGCGCGCATTTGCAGCGACCGGCGTGACGCGATGCATCACTCGAACAACGGCATCACAAGCGGCATCGACCGACGGCCAAATCTTCGCTCCGACGCCCGCCAGGATCGCCGCTCCATACGCCGCGCCTTCTTCGGCTTCCACGATTTCGACGTCGTGATCGTAGACATCCGCCTGGATCTGGCGCCAAAGCGGCGAACGCGCGCCGCCACCGCCGAGACGGATGCTCTTCACAGGCACTTTCATCTCGCCAAAAATTGTGAAGGTGTCTTTGAGGCTGTACGCCACGCCTTCGAGGATCGCGCGAACGACGTGCGCGCGTTTGTGCGAGGCGGTGAGTCCGACCAAGGCACCGCGAGCATTGCCGTCAAGATGAGGCGTGCGTTCGCCCATCAGATACGGCGTCCAAAGCAATCCGTCGGACCCGGCAGGCGCGGTCGCGGCTTCGGCGGTCAGGGTCTCGTAGGGATCAGTCGCGCACGATTTTTCAGCGGCGCTCATGAAATTGTCGCGGAACCAGCGCAGCGAGAGACCCGCCGCTTGGGTCACGCCCATGACGTGCCAGCGGCCTGGAACCGCGTGACAGAACGTGTGAAGGCGTCCGCGAGGATCAAGCGCGGGCCGATCCGTGGCCGCAAAAACGACGCCTGACGTGCCGATCGTGGCGCTCACCGCGCCCGGAAGGACGATACCCATTCCAGTTGCGCCGGCGGCTTGATCTCCAGCTCCAGCAACGACCGGCGTGCCGACGGCGAGGCCCGTCGCCTTTGCGCCTTCGGCAGAAACTTTGCCGCAAACATCCGGCGATTCGAACACCCGCGGAAGCAATGCGGCATCGATCTCCGCCGCCTGCAAAACTTCTTGCGACCACGCGCGCTTCGCAACGTCGAGCATCAGCGTGCCAGACGCATCCGCAACATCGATCGCTTTTTCGCCCGTGAGGCGGAAGCGAACGTAATCCTTGGGCAGCATCACCGAACGAACGCGTTTCCAGTTTTCTGGCTCGTTTTCGCGCACCCACAGAAACTTCGTCAGCGTGAAATTCGGCAGCGCCGGATTGCAGGTCAGCTGAATCAGCTTCTCCGCGCCGATTTTGCGATTCAATTCTTCGCACTGCGGCTCGGTTCGAACGTCGCACCAGATCAGCGCCGGACGAACGACATCGCTGTTGGCATCGAGCATCACCGCGCCATGCATCTGCCCCGAAAAGCCGACGCACGCGATGTCTTCGCTCTTCAGCCCGCTCTGCGACAGAGCTTTGCGGACAGCAACGCCCGCAGCGCGCCACCAGTCCTCAGGCCGCTGCTCCGCCCATCCAATTTTTGGTGATGCAAACGGTTCGTGTTCTTCCGTCGCCGAGGCGACGATGCGGCCGTCCGCGCGAATAATCAGCGCGCGAGTTCCGCCGGTTCCAATGTCGATTCCGAGGACGTGGCCGGGCATAGTTCTAACCTGTGACTCCCAACAAAGTGCATTCCGATAGGGTTGGGATCGGGGACCCTGAGCGATTCTCGTTCGCTCTCACGAGGACACAAAACGAACCACCGTAAGCCACAAATATCATAGGCACGCCCTGCCAGGCGCCGTGCAACGGCAAAAATAACTGCAAAAATCCCTTGCCGTGTACGTTAACGGTCGTGGTATCGTACCACGCAGTTTTTGGATTGCAAGCATAGAAATAATCGATGGAGGGTTTAGTGCGCTTTTTCTTCCGATTTTGCGCGTGCATCGGACTGGTGTTGGCGTTTGCGGGAACAATTGCGCTGAAATCGCGCATCGCGAGCGCACAAGCGCAACAGGCAGCGACGCCGCCCTATCGCGACGCGAGCTTGCCCGTCGAGCAGCGCGTCGCCGATCTCCTCTCGCGCATGACGCTCGAAGAAAAAGTCGCGCAACTCGAAGGCGCGTGGGAGAACAAATCGTTCTTCTCCGACCCAAACCAACTCTTCGTCGATGACAAAGGCAACTTTCTGCCGGACCACGCGGCGACACTCCTAAAAAATGGCATCGGCGAAATTTCGCGCCCGAGCGAACACCGCGATCCGCGCGTGATGGTGGAATTCACAAACTCAATTCAAAAATGGATGAAGGAAAACACGCGCCTCGGCATCCCCGTCCTCTTCCACGACGAATGCCTGCACGGCCACGTCGCGCCGAAAGGCACGTCGTATCCGACCGCGATCGCTCTCGCATCGACGTGGAATCCCGATCTGCTGCACGAAATCTTCACCGCGACCGCCGCCGAAGCTCGCGCCCGCGGCATCCAGCAGTGCCTGGCGCCGGTCCTCGACCTGGACCGCGATCCGCGCTGGGGCCGCACCGAGGAAACCTACGGCGAAGATCCATACCTCGTCTCTCGCCTGGGAGTCGCCGCGATCACCGGTTACCAGGGCGTCGGCTACCCAGGCGTCTCGACCGCGCTCGACAAATCGCACGTCATGGCCACCGCAAAGCATTTCGCCGTGCACGGCCAACCCGAAAGCGGCACCAACGTCGGCCCAGCTCTATATTCCGAACGCGTCATCCGCGAATATTGGCTGAAGCCCTTCGAAGCCGCGGTGAAAGAAGCGCACGTCGCCACCGTGATGCCGAGCTACAACGAAATCGACGGCATCCCCAATCACAGCAACAAACATTTGATGATCGACGTCCTCCGCGGCGAGTGGGGATTCACAGGCATGATCACTTCCGACTATTTCGGCCCCCAGGAGCTCCGCACCGTCCACCACATTGTCGCGAATCAGGAAGAAGCCGCGCGCGTAGCGTTCGAATCCGGCGTCGATATCGAACTGCCCTTCAACCAAACCTACGGCACGCTCGTCGATCAGGTGAAAGCCGGCAAAGTCTCCGAAGCCGCAATCGACGCGTCCGTCGCTCGCATGCTTCGCGCAAAATTTCTCGCCGGCATGTTCGAAGATCCGTATTCGAACGCCGACGCCGCCGAAAAAATCACGAACAGCCCCGAGCATCAGGCGCTCGCGCTGAAAGCCGCACACGAGTCCATCATCCTGCTCAAGAACGACGGAAACTTACTCCCGCTTGCAAAAGGCAAATACAAGCGCATCGCCGTCATCGGCCCCAACGCAAACGAACTCCACCTCGGCGGCTACAGCAACCAGCCCGGCCGCGGCGTCAGCTTCCTGCAAGCCATCAAAACGAAAGTCGGCAGTTCAGCAGAAGTTTCCTATTCTCTGGGCACCAGAATCACCGAGACCGATCCCGATTGGGACGCCGACAAAGTCGTCCTCGGCGATCCTGCGCTCAACGCCAAACGCATCGAAGAAGCCGTCAAAGTCGCCGCGAAGGCCGACATCGTTCTGCTCGCGCTCGGCGGCAACGAGCAAACTTCGCGCGAAGCCTGGGCCGTCAATCACCCCGGCGATCGCACCAATCTCGATTTGTACGGAAATCAAGACGATCTCGTGAAGGCGATCCTCGCCACCGGCAAGCCCATCGTCGTCTTCCTGCAACACGGCAGCCCCAACACGATCAACTACATCGCCGAACACGTCCCCGCGATTCTCGACGGCTGGTATCTCGGCCAGGAAGGCGGTACAGCAATTGCCGACGTGATTTTCGGCGACTACAATCCCGGCGCAAAATTGCCCATAACGATTCCGCGCTCCGTCGGCCAGCTTCCCGTCTACTACTACCAAAAGCCCTCCGGCAAGCGCGAATACGTGGACAGCAGCACGCTCCCACTCTTCCCTTTTGGCTGGGGACTCAGCTACGCGACGTTTAAGTATTCGAACGTGCGCGCGACGCCCGATTCGATCGGCCCGCAAGGCCAAACCAAAGTCACCGCCGACGTCACCAACACGGGATCGGTCCGCGGCGACGAAATCGCGCAGCTCTACATCCGCGACGAAATCAGCTCGGTCACGCGACCCGTGAAAGAGCTCCGCGGATTCCGCCGCATCTCGCTCAATCCCGGCGAAACCAGAACCGTCGAGTTCACGCTCGGCCCCGACGAACTCTCATTTCTGAACCGCGACATGCATCGCGTCGTCGAGCCCGGCACTTTCACATTGATGGTGGGGGGAAATTCGGTCGACGTAGCCACAGCGAAGCTGGAAGTCGTGCAGCAATAGCAGATGGTTATGGGGGCGGAGTCCACTCCCCGGTTTTCCTCGCGCGCTACTCAAACCGAATCGCGCTGAACTCCGCGCGAATAAAATCCTTCACTCCGGCGCGCCCGGTGATCAACAACATTAGCGATCCAGCCTGCTCCCCTGCCGTCAGCGTAAAGAACGGACAGCATTTCTGCTCAAACGCGATCCACTCCACCAATTCCTCTGGCCCGATCGCTCCATCACGCAGCCGCAACCCATACCCGTCGGCGAGTTCTGCCACCGAAATGACCGCCGCCTCCAACTTCGCCCGCAACACCTCGTAACGACCGCGTTCCTCGCGGGTCATCGCTTTCATGTCGCAACAAAAACCGCCGCTTTCGCTCACTCCGCTTCCTCCCTCAACCATCCCAGACGACGTTTCCGCGCCAATCCGCGTCTCAGTATAATCAGTGTTCTCGGGGACCACGCTCATGTTACGCCGCCTGTTCCTGGCATCCCTCGCCGCGAACTGCCTCTTCGCCCAATCGGCTCCGGCACCAGCACCGTCATCCGCAGCCTCGCCGCAGGCGCCATCGGCGAAATCAACCCAATCCGACGCCCAATCCAAAATCTCCGTTAACTCCGACCTCGTCGTCCTCCCCGTCACCGTGAAAGACCAACACGGCGACCTCGTCCCCGACCTCAACCAGTCCGACTTCCGCATCTTCGACGAAGGCATCGAACAGTCCATCGACGTGTTCACCGAAGAAGCCTTCCCGCTCTCGCTCGTCGTCCTCATCGATGACGATCTGAAATCCAAAGACGCCGCACAAATGGCCCCCACCCTTCGCGCCATCACCGGCGGCATCAGCGCGAACGACGAAGCCCTCGTCGCCCGCTTCGACATCGACTTCTACCCCGGCGATCAATTCACATCCGACCTCGACAAACTTTGGGCCGACCTAAAAAC